>JBFJWR010000019.1:0-17677 GCA_041623535.1 Pseudomonadales bacterium | reverse complement strand
GGCCACCAGCACCAGGTTGCCATTGGGACGGACCGCCAGCGCACTGGCGCGCGTGTTGCCGGTGCCGGAAAGGATCGCTCCGCCATCCACCAGCAGGCTGGCTATCCCGGTAACCGGGTCGTAAAGGACGATGTCGTCCTTGTCCATGAACAGGCCACCTATCGTGTTGTTGTTGGCGGTACTCAGCACCACTTTGCCGTCGGTTTTTTCAAACGCACCATCGATGTCTTCATTGTTGGTGGCGAAGTCGGTCGTTGCGATGATGGTTCGAACCAGGCTCTTGGTGCTGACCTTGTACTCGACATAATCGGCGGCAGTTATTTCGACGCCACCCAGGAAAGAGGGCGCGGCAATGGACAGCGCCAGGTTGCCGTTGCCCAGCAACTGCACGGCATTGACATTGGCACTGGATGCTTTGCCTTTCTTGTCCTTGAAATGCAGGTTGTCATCCATCAGCAGGGTAACAATACCGGTTGCTGCATCGTAGAAAACCACGTCACCGCGATCGATGACCGTGCCATTGTTGAAAGTCGAATTGCCGGAAGTGGAAAGCACAAACGTTGTGTCGGATAGCGCGTGAATCGCATCGATGTCTCCGCCGGACAGGAAGTGCGCGGACACATCCAGCAGCAGGCGCGCCGTATCGGCAGTGACGTCGTACTCAAACACATCACCCGCATCGATCGCCAGCGCACCCAGGTCGGCCTCACCGGCAGTCGACAGGTTGAAATGCGAGATCTCCGCGCGGGCCACGGTCGCGAGCACCAGCAACCCGCAGACAAACAGGCCGCGCAAACCGGTCATGGCGTGGCCGCCTTCACTTCGATACTGCGCCGCGCCACGAACTGGTCGCCGCCACCACTGCGACATTCAGCCGTGCTGATCAGCCGGTAGGTGGTCACGCCGCCCAGTGAATCACTCTGACAGCTCAGCCCCGCCACGCTGCACTGCAGCATCGCGGCATCACTCCAGTTGGCAGCACCGCCAGGCAGACCCAGCGTGCCGCAGTTTGCACCATCGAGAAAAATACGGTTCATCGCAAACTGCGCTCCGGACTCGGCAGCGTAAAACGCACGTACCGACAGTGTATCCTGCGCAGTTCCTGCACTGTCCGCCTGCTGCACCCGCAGCATGGTGGCCGCCAGCAGGCTCATCACCACGAGAATGAACACTGCCACCACGATACTGAACCCGGCCTGCCTAGGGAACATTACGCACCTGCACCTCATGACTGAGCGTCAGTTCCTGACCACCGATCTCCAGCTCCAGGTAAACCTGCACGATCGCACTGCGTTCCGGCGAACCGGCATGATAGGTAAATACCGGACTGTCGGTCTTGATGCCTTCTGAAATCACCTGGCTGCTCGCCAGCGGCGGCTGCACCTGGGCCACGTTGAATCCATAGTTGGCATAGCGTCGCAACTGTCCGGCACTGGCACCGAACGCAGCCGTCAGCACGCACCAGCTGACCGGTGCCCCGACAAAGAAAACCCGGTCGGTAGGCGACTCGGAGGGAAACTGGTGTGCATCCGTCATGGTCACATCGCTGATCCGGGTACTGGTGCCGTTCGCTGCCAGCGAGGCATAGCCATTGAGGCTGGCATTGGCGGAAGTCGAATAGACGCCCGCATTGGTCACCGGAAACACCGCCACGTATTGTGCGGTGGACACATCCGCCTCCGGTGTCAGAACGCTGAACTGGCTGCTCATCGGGCCACCTCCAATGACCGGAAAATCCAGTGCCACATTCGCACCATCCGCATCCGGAACATCCAGGTACCGGCTGCCGGCAACCACCGGCAGGTACTCTATGCACTGGCTGACCCCGGTGCGCACGCTCCCGGGCAGCGCATTGCGCAATTCGCGCTGCAGACGCTCCACGGCTATGCGACCGTGCGCGGCCAGGCCACTGGAACGTGCGGAAATGGCATAACCCTCGGCGGTACTGGTGATGTAACGGGTAGTGCCCACCATCAGGATCGACATCAGCAGGATGACCGTGATCAACTCGACGAGCGTGAACCCGCGCACCATGCTCAGAATCCACCCCGGTAGGCAGAAAACGCAAACGAAGTGCCGTCGGGGGCCGTCGTGGTCACCCGCACCCGCTTGGCCGTCATTTCCCCGGCCCCTGCTTCATTGCCGGTGCCGTCATAATCGCCATCGTAAACCACGTCCACTTCCACACAGTACCCATCGTACCCCTGCCGGCTGAGGCCGCGGGAATCACGCAGGGTTGCGCTGCTGAGCGGATTGGCTGTCTGACAGACGGCTGCGTTACCTTCCTTCAGTGCGTGGTAGTCGTCCACGTCGTTCCAGGCCGCGCGCGTCTCGCCGGCGTCCGGCCCAAACGCTGCAACTGCGGTGCAACTGGCACTGGTCACGCAGGATGGAACGCCCCCCAACGGGGTCTGCTGGTCGTAGCGGCGCGCAATGATTTCATCCAGGTAGAGTTGGGAGAGCTCGATCACCCGGTAGTTGATATGCGGATCCCCGGCGCTCTGCACCCCGCTGCGCACGCTGAGCAGAATACCCGCCAGTGACACGCCAACAATGACAATGAACACCACCAGTTCCACGAGTGAAAAGCCCGCGGCGCGAGAGCCGCGCAGATGGCTAGTAACAGGCTTGTTCATGGACAAATCCCGAAGGCTCCACGCAAACATCCACCACCGAATCCGCATCCAAGTCTGCTGCAAGTAGAGCCGGGCAGGAAATCGGCGCCGCCGATTGCAGCGCACCCTGCGGATCAAACTGCAGTATGCCCAGCGGACCCAGTGGATAGCTCAGGTCATCATGCATGGCGACGGTGCGCAACACGCTGACACTGGCGGGCAGGCGCGCAGCATCCGTGCGCGTGCAACTCAGCGGTGGCGGACCCACTTCCACGCGCAGTTCGCGGGCGCCATGGTCCAGGATCAGTTGCACGCGGACATCAGGCCCGCGTGACAGGGCTTCGCGCTGGGCAGAACGGGCCATGGCCAGCAGGTCACCGCGACCACTCGCCAGTGCAAAGGGAGACACGCTGAAAAACGCCGGAATCGCTGTCACGCTGAGAATGCCGACCAGTACCAGGGTGACGATCAGTTCCACCATGCTGAAACCGGTGATACAACGAGAAAGGGGCCGCATTGCGACCCCTTTGCCCGGCGCAAGACCCTGCACCATGGAGCGTACGCTGTCGCTTAAACCCGCATGATCAGGGCGCAGCGTTGGTCGCAGTCACGGCGCCGGTCGCCGATGCGTAGGTGATCAGGCGGGTCGTGTCTTCCTGGTAGGTGTAGGTACAGGTGGTACCCGCCACGCTGGCGACATAATCCACCCCGGCGCCGGCAGCTGCCGCGGCATTCGGCGCACCCGCCTGCAAAACCCCGTCCCAGATCTCCACGCAGTGTGCCGCCGTCGAAACCACGGTGTTACCACCGGTTCCCACCGGGTAACCAGCAGCATTGGAATCTACCGTGCCATCGCCAAAGCCGACCACGTTGGCCTGGGCCGCCGTGTGGCCCTTGGCTGTCCACGTGGCCCGGAACAGGGCAACACCGGAAGACAGCGCACCCTGCACGCCGCTGACGGCTGCGTAGTGCGCATCTGCCGTCAGGCTGATGAACCGTGGCAGTGCCACTGCCGAAAGAATCCCGATCAGGACAATCACCACGATCAGTTCGACGATGGTAAAACCACCCTGCCGGCGAGGCTGCCCCTTTGCTTGCTCATTCAACAACATCTTCAGGTTCCATTCCTTCGTAAAATCAAAAAACAGCTACTGCACACAATAGCGCCAGATCAGTCAAAATTCTAACCAGTTGATCCGGCGCTCCGGGGGTCGCACTGTCTCAGGTCGCCACCCCGGCCAGATCCCAGAGCGGCAGGAACACCCCCAGTGCCAGGATCAGCACCAGCACGCCGACAAAAATGATCATGATGGGTTCGATGGCATCCGCGAGCTGCTTGAGATCGTAATCGACCTCCTGCTCGTAGAACTCCGCAACCTGCACCAGCAGTTCATCGACCTGGCCGGTTTCCTCACCCACGGCCAGCATCTGCATGACCAGCGGAGAAAACATTTTTGTGGCAGCTGCGGCACGCACCAGGCTTTCACCACGCTCAATGCTGGAACCGATATCCCGTACCTTGGCGCCCACATATTCGTTGCCGACCGCGCCGGACACCACCTTGAGGGTCTGGATGATAGGCACGCCCGCCGCAGTCATCATGGCAAAGGTACGGGCAAAGCGGCCCATGGTAATACGCTCGAAAATCCCGCCTACCAGCGGCAGGCGCAACTTGTAGCGATCCCACTGGTAGCGCCCGGCGTCGGTTTCCACGTAACGACGAAAACCGAACACCCCGACGACGATCCCTGCCAGTATCACGGGCCACCAGGCAACGGTGAACGCCGAAAGCGAGATCAGCAGTTGTGTCTGCCACGGCAGCGCGGCACCAAAACCGGCAAACACCTTGGCAAAGGCCGGGATCACGAACAGGTTGATCACGCCGATGGCGACGGCAATCGCGGTCACCACGAACATCGGATAGCGGGTCGCAGACTTCATGCGCTTGATGGTTTCGCGTTCCAGTTCCAGGTAGGCCGCAATCTGTGCAAACGACGCGTCCAGCTGACCGGTATTCTCGCCGACATGAATGATGCTCAGGTACAGGCGGTTGAACACTCGCGGATGCCGTCGCATCACGCCGGCAAGATCGCCGCCACCTTCAATGCCGGTGGCGATATCCTTCAACGCATTGCGCAGGGTGGAATGCCGCACACTGGCAACCATGCCTTTCAGCGCCCGGTTCAGCGGAATGCCCGCGCGCATCAGGCTGTGCATCTGGCGACTGAATATAATCAGCTCTTCGAGGTTCACGCGTGGCGGCGGCAGGAGGCGTGAAAGGTCGATTTCGTCCGCTTCAGGAGCTCCGGGATCAGCGGCCTGCAGAATGCGCACCGGCGTGATGCCATTACCCGCCAACTGGCCAGCGACCGCGTTCGCACTGGCCGACTCCACCAGCCCGTCCACCGCGCGCCCTTCCCGGTCACGACCTTCGTAGCGAAAATGAGCCACGCTAACCGCCCGCCTCATGCGGAAGTTCCTGAGGATGATCCGCAGTTACAGTCGTGTTTTCCGCAGCCGGGGATGGACTTTTCGAGATAGTATCTGGACGACTTTCATCGACCTGTTCACACACCCGCATGACTTCCCCCAGGGTGGTCAGACCGATCATCGCGTAACCCATGGCGCAGTGCAGCAATGGCATATATTGGGAACTGCTACGCGCCGCACGGGTAAATGCGCCGGTATCTCCCTTGCGCAGGGCTTCTGCCATGGGCTCGTCGATCTCCAGGTATTCGAAGGCGCCAATGCGCCCGAGAAAACCGGTGTTATGGCATTGACCGCAGCCCATCCCTTTCTTGAACTGCAACTGGTTCGCCTGTTGCTCTCCATAGCCCTGCACCAGCCAGGCGTGTTCCTGTGGCGTCATCAGGTGTTCGACAGTACAGTTCTCGCAAATCCGGCGCACCAGCCGCTGCGCGACCACGCAACGAAGGGAAGATGCGGCGAGGTAACCCTTGACTCCCATGTCGATCAGCCGCATTGCGCTGCTCAGAACATCATTGGTGTGCAACGTGGACAACACGAGGTGCCCCGTCATCGAGGCTCGCAGGGCAATTTCTGCAGTCTCCTGGTCACGAATCTCACCGACCAGCAGCACATCCGGATCTTGCCGCAGCGTGCTGCGCAGCACCGTGGCAAAAGTGAGCCCGATCTTGCTGTTGATCTGCACCTGCTGAATACGCGGCAGCTGGTACTCCACCGGATCTTCACAGGTGATGATCTTGGTCGCCGGGGAATTGCGCTCCTGTAATGCCGCATAGAGCGTCGTTGTCTTGCCGCTGCCAGTCGGACCTGTCACCAGGATCAGGCCATGCGGAGACTGCACCATGGCCCGGAACCGTTTGAGCATGTTTTCCGGCATACCCACCTGATCGAGGCTTCCGATTCCCCTGGATGCATCCAGTATCCGCATGACCACTGATTCGCCATGCTGCGTGGGCATCGTGGAAAGCCGCACATCAATCGGCTTGTTCTTCACCTTGATATGAAAACGGCCGTCCTGTGGCATCCGCTTCTCGGAAATATTCAGCCCGCTCATGAGCTTCAGGCGCAGCACCAGCGCCTGGTTGATGCGTTTTTCCTTGAGTACGTTCTCCTGCAGCACGCCATCTACACGGTTGCGGACCCGGATCAGGTTCTGATCCGGCTCTATGTGTATATCCGACGCGCCGACCTGCAGGGCATCTTCGAAGATGAAATTGAGCAGGCGCACCACCACGGCATCGCCCTCATCACCCGCCTCGTCCAGATCGGAAAAGTCGAACGCATCGTCGATCAGTTCCCCTTCCAGTTCACCGGCCAGTTCCTGGATATCCGTGGTGCGACGGTAGACGCGATCCATCGCGTCCAGTAAATCGGTCTCGCGCACGAATGCCTGCTGAAAGCTGCCGCCCAGCAGGCGCGAGAGTTCGTCGAAGGCAAATATGTCGGTCGGATCGGACATGCCGACGACCAGCTGATCATTTTTCTCACTGAGCACCATGGCCCGAAAACGGCGTGCGTGGGCCTCGCTCAGGCGATTGAGCAGCTGCGGCTGAAACGTGTGATTCTTCAGATCAATGAACGGGATGTGCAACTGCTGCGAAAGCAGGCTGAGCAGGCGGATCTCGTCGACAAATTCCAGTTCAACAAGGATGCGCCCGATACGCTTGCCGGTTTTCTTCTGCTCGGCAAGACCGGCCTTGAGCTGATCCTCGGTGATCAGGCCGTGTTCCACGAGCAGATCGCCGACACGGATTTTTTTTGGTGCGGTCACGGCAACTCCGGATTCGCTTTGACGCCCCAGCACCCGGAACGGCTGGTTTTTCCGACCTCGTCAGCAAGCCGCCGCAATATAACGTGCGAACTACCGACAATGCGCACCGTGCGCTGCAAAAAAACTAGCCATCGGCCTTGGGCAGGGCGGCCAGCCTGCGTACAGCGAATGCATGCAAACCGCTACGGCTATCAGCCAGTTTAGCGCCTTGCTGATAAGCCGCACGCGCTTGGTCTGAACCGCCGGTCGCTTCCAGCGAGATCGCCATTCCCACCCACCAGCTCGCCTGCGGTGCGTATCTCTCGAGCAGGGCGCGGTACAGGCTCAGCGCCGCCGCATGTTCTCCCAGTTTCTGCTTGGCAATCGCGAGCAGGCTCAGGTACTCGGGATCTTCCGCATGGGACTCCAGAATCGGGCGCAGGGCGGCGACTGCGGCCGGCGCATCGCCCAGCGTGATCTTGATACGGGCCAGGAACTTCAGGTAGGCAGGCCGCTCCGGCTCAATGACCAGGCCATCCACCAGGAAGCGTTCCGCCTCGCTGGTGCGCCCCTGTTGCAGGAGCATACCCACCAGCATCTCACGACTCAGCGGTGCCGAGCCGGGCTCAGCCAGCCGCGCGCGCAGGCGGGTTTCCGCCATTACGCTCTTGCCGGCACTGACCGCCTTGCGGGCTTCTTCCACGGTCGCGCGATCCTGCACATCGACGTCAGCCACGTGCGGCGTGCGCTCCATTTTCGCGGTATCGGAAGCGGGCGCTGCTGGCTTGACCTCGACAACCACACGTTCCTTTGCAGCGGCTGCCACCGGACGCGCTGTTGCAGGTTTCGCTGCGGTCGTCGTGGCTTTCTGCTCGCGCGTCGGGGTAGCTTTCTTTGCAACGGCTTTGGCTTTGGCGCCGACGTCCGCCGTTTGCGAGGGCGCAGCCAGCAGTTTCTTCGGATCTGCAGCTGCCGGCAGCGTGGCGAGCAGTTCCAGGGCATCGTCATCCAGTTGCTGATACGGCGGGGTTTCCGCGTTGCCTGCCACCGGCACTTCTACGGCCACATCATGGCGCTTCAGCTCTCCTGCCGCGGGTCCGCTGCGCATCAACCAGCCGCCCAGCGCACCACCCACCACCAGCATGCCGACAAGAAACAAGCCCAGCATCCAGCTGATCTGCCTGCGGCGCGCGAGAGAAGAACGGACCACTTCGCCCTGGCAGAGGGCATCCCCCGGGCGCGCGGCATGCCGTGCATCCAGGTCTCGCAGCATCTGGTTGACGAGGCTCATAGTGCTAACCATCCGTAGTGAGCAAACGCCGCGAACGCCGAAATCCCGGCGATCCCGGCCACGGAGTAGGCAAACAGGCGTATCCAGTCGGCGTCCAATTTGAAGTTCCGGAAGCCCTGTGCACCCTCGGTATCACGAACCGCGCGCACCACGTGATGCCGGTCGACCATACTGACACCTTCGCCGTAGGCTGCCATCAGCGACTTGTGCGTGAGAATGTTCACCAGCCTGGGGATGCCACCGGAACCTTTCCAGATCTGGCGCAGGGCCGCATCGGTGAACAGTTGCGGGCCGTTGTAACCAGCCGAAGTCACCCGGTGCATGACATAGCGGCCGACGCTGGCGAGGTCCAGCGGGCGCAGGTGGTGCGAGAAGGTGATGCGTTGTTTCAACTGGCGCAGATTCGGCTGCGACAGCAGGCGGTCGAGTTCCGGCTGGCCGAACAGGATGATCTGCAACAGCTTGGACCGCTCGGTTTCCAGGTTGGTCAGCAGGCGGATGGCCTCCAGCGTGTTATCGGCGATGGCCTGTGCCTCGTCGATCACCAGCACCGCCCGCTTGCCTTCCAGCGCCAGTTGGATCAGGCGCTCGGTGATGATCTGCGGAATCTGGTGCTCACGCGCCTCGGGTGGCACGATGGCGCCCAGTTCCTCGGCAATCGCGAGTTGCAGTCCCTGGGCACTGAGAGACGGGTTGGGTATATAGGCCGTCACGTACTCCGGCCCCAATGAATTCAATAACTTACGACAAAGAAGCGTCTTCCCCGTACCGACTTCGCCAACAATCTTGATGAAGCCCTCGCCACTGGTCAGCGCGATGGCGACCAGGTTGTAGGCTTCCTGATGATTTTCCAGGTTCAGATAAAACTGCGTGTTGGGAGTCAGGGTGAAGGGAAGTTCACGCAGACCGAAATATTCCAGATACATTCTTTAAGCCCTCAGGTTGGCATAATCCTCAAGCACTTTGCCCGGGTTGCGTTGCCAGCGCCAGTCGGACAATACAACGAAATCCTAGCCCCCGCCTCCCGGGCGCAGGACGTCCCGCATATCCTGATACGTCTGCTGGGAGTCCAGCAACAGGTTTTGCCAGCTTTCGCCGCCTGCCAGGGACGGCCGCAGCAGGATCACCAGTTCACTTTTCACCGAACGATGCCGCTTCTGCCGGAACAGGTTGCCAAGCAGCGGGATGTCACCGAGTCCCGGCGTCTGGGCGTTGGTATCACTGCTGTTATTCTGCATCAGGCCGCCGATCACCACGACCTGCCCGCTGCGTGCGCGCACGATGCTGTCGGATTCACGAATGGAACTCAGCGCCAGCGGCAGGGTGAAATTGTCCGCGCCGATCGTGACCACCTTGGTCTGATCGGTCACCTGGCTGATCGTCGGGTGTACGTGCAGGATGATGGCGCCGTCTGCGCTGATCTGCGGCGTCACATCCAGCGCAATGCCGGAGAAGAACGGAGTGAGTGTCACCGAAGGAGTCGTGGTGGTCGCCGTTCCGGTCGTGGTCGTGCTGGAGACGTCGGTGACAAAAAACTCATCGGTGCCCACTTTGATCACGGCCTTCTGGTTATTCACCGTCGCAACGCGGGGGTTGGACAGCACCTGCACCGTACCCTGGGTCTTCAGCAATTCCACCAGCGCCGCGAAATCACCGACGTCGAACGCGGCCCCGAAAACCCCGCCGATATTGTCGGTGTTGTTCAGCAATGCGGATGACTGCGACACCGCAACCGTTTTGCTGGCTCCACCGAGTTCGAAAATCTGGGACCAGTTGATGCCCTGCTGATAGCCGTCGCTCAGCGACACCTCGAGAATCTTGGCTTCCAGGATCACCTGGCGCTGCAAAACCAGTTGCGAACGTTGCAGGTAATCCTGTACCGAGCGCAATTCGCCGGGCATTGCCCGCACCACGACCAGCCCGGTCTGCGGTGTCACGATAACCTGCCGGCCGTCCACGTTGCCGACGATGGTCATCAGCGTGGTCTGCAATTCTTTCCAGAAGTCCGCGAGGTTTTCGGTTTCGATCCGGGTACCCACGTTCGCCGAGCGCGACGAGCCGCCCGTGGTGGTCTCCCCGGTTGAAGCGTTCGTACTGGAATTGCTGCCAACATCGGAAATGGAACCACCACTGACCCGCGTTTCCGAATGGCCCGCACGCTGGATGCTCAGGTAGTCGAGGTGGAAAATCTCGGTGCGCAGGCCACGCGGCAGTACCTGGAAGAGATTGTTTTCCTGGCGGAACTCGAAATCATAGGCATCGCGGACGATGGCCATGACCTCTTCGAAAGACACGTTACGCAACTCCAGGCTGACGTTCCCGTGCACGTCCGGATGGACCACCATGTTGAAGCCCGTGCCCTGTACCAGGCTCATGAAGAATTCGCGCGCCGGCATGTCGCGCACGGAGAGATCAAAGCGCTCCGGCGCTGCAGCCACGCCATATGACAGGGACGGCAGCAACTGCTGTTCCAGCCCCGCAGGCATTTCCAGCAGCGGATCCGGACTGCTTGCCGGATCACCGGCCGCCTGGTGACTTTCTTCCAGGGTGGCGCGAATCTGGTCGAGCGGGCCGGTTTGCAATGCATCCGGCGGGTGCGACATGCAGCCGCCCAACAGCAGGACACACGCGAACCGACCCAGTCGGGCAGTTATCCGGCGTGACAGGATCAACATGCACTCACCTCGAAATCTCCCTGCGAATACTGGAATACTGCATACGCAAATCCACCCATTTTCCGGCCCTGCGCAAACGCACCCGGCCGGGCTGTATGCTCTCCACGCGGGCTCCGTCGACGGTATCGCCGACCCGCACCCGCGCACCATTGATGACGGCTGCAGCCCCCGACGGGCGTATTGCAACATACTGTAGTTGATAGCGTGGCGCACTCATGGCCGCATCGGCCACCGCCTGCCGCGTGTTCTGCGGCCGGGTCGGATCCACCAACGGGGTGGCATGCACCAGGCCGGCATGTAAGCCCATGATCAGCAACAGCACCCTGCTCATCATTTACCCACCTGCAACCATTGTGGCGAGGCACTCAGGGTTTTGAGTCGCAACCGAACCCTGGCCTGCGGATACTCGGTGACCTCGTACTCCAATACATCCCAGATGAAGCGCCAGCGCAGCCCTTCCAGTTCTTCCAGGTAAGCCAGCAAGCCGAAATAGTCGGTTTCCAGCGTCACGTCCACGGCGTGCTCATAGATGCGTTCGACCGCGGCGTTCTCTGCATCCACTTCACCCAGCGCTGTGGGCGGGGGTGTTTCCAGCGCCACCAGGCGCACGGCGCCGCGACCTGCCAGCAGGCTGCGCAGTGCATGCACCATGTTCTGGGGTGAAATCCAGGCCTGGCTGGCGTCCATCAGTTGCTGCCCGACCGCATTGGCCTGGCTCATCACGTTTTGCACTTCTGCCTGTAAGCTCTTGTTCGGATCGGCGGAATGCTGAGCCAGCATCACGCCCTGCTGGCCCTGCAGCGCGCCGATGGCCTGCTGCGATGCCTGCACCTGGCTGCGACTGATCCGCAGGTCTGCCTCCAGTGGCCGTATGAACAATGCATCCCACAGCGCGATCAGCACGCCACAGCTTGCTGCAACCACCAGCACGCGCTCGCGAACCTGCAGTTGCAGGTACCAGGCCTCGAAGCGTTCCCAGCGCTGCTGCAGTTCAGCTTTCATGCGTCGCCTCCCGGCCGGGAACGCAGTTCAAACTGCAACGGTTCCAGCGACCGCCCTTCGATGAGATACATGCTCAGGTCGTCAAACCGGGCGCCATGAAAAGCCTCGACAGATTGCAGGTCGAGCAGCAATCTCGGCACGTTCTCAGGTGCAACGGTACGACCCTGCAGGCCGATCACCCGGCCCCCTTCCTGCAGCCGGATATGAGTGAGCCAGAGGCCGTCCTGCGGCTGCCCGGCAAGCCCGCGAAGATAGGCCGAAAATGCCGTCCCCGGAGATTTTTTCTGCTGTCTAATGGTCTGCAACAGACGCTGGCGCCCCGCCAGTTGAGCCCGCGCGCGTTCGAGTCCGGCACGCAGCTGCGCATTTTCACCGGGCGTGCTCAGTGCCTGCAGTTGCGCGAGCTGGTCTTCCTGTGCACTCACCTGACCGGCAAGCTGCCCGGCAAGGCGGTTGGATTGCAGATACTGATAACCGACCAGTGCGTGCAACAGACCCATGCACACGGCAACGACCCCCAGGATGAGCGCAGCCTGGCGCAGTGGCAATACGACCTTGGGCTCGACAAAGCCGATCGCGAACAGGTCAACCTGCTGACGCAAGGGGAGCCTCCCTGGATCGCAGCGCACCGCCAATGGCCGCCACACAATGCTGATTCTTGACACTGCTCAACCGCCGCTCACTGCGCGCCAGCGAGTCAGCCTGCAGGGGGAACACTTCTGCGCCTATGGTGCTGGTCAGTTTTTCCATCAGCGTGTCCATGTGGTCCGGAATCGGCACTATGGCCAGCCGCGATACAGCCGCCTGCCGCAGCTGAACTTCAAAATAATCCAGGGAGCGCTGAATCTCGACGACAAGTTCTTCCAGCGCCGCATCACGGGTGGCGGCATCCCGATCCATCGAATCCAGTGAAAAGTTCACCGCGCGGTGCAGGTACAGGTTGCCTTCCCGGACGATCGTCAGATCCCCTTCACTTCCGGATCTCAGGCTCAACAGCGCCCCGGCACGTGGTGACTCGCAATACCGCTCGACCAGGTTGCGCAGCGCCAGTTCGCGGATATCGATATGCACCGGCTCCAGTTCGGCCTCGCGCAGTGCGTCGAGCAGAGGTTGAATCACTGACCGCCGGGCAACCACTACGTACGCAGTCTGGGGACCGCCGCGCAGGCCATCCTCGGGCATGAGGAAAACGTCCAGCACGGCCTCTTCGACCGGATAGTCGATCATGCCGGCGATCCTCCAGCGTACCGCTTCGCGCAGCTCTTCCGGTGGCACGTCGGGGGCCTCAATCAGGTCCATGCGATACTGGCCAGGCGAAAGCACCAGTGAAGTACGGTTACCGACGAGCCCGGCGGCATCCACCAGCGTGGATAATTCGGTCTGCTTGCGGTTTGATTTCAGGCGCGGCAGGAAATCACAGAATGTGAGCGATGCGTCTGCACCGGTGCCCTGCGCCGCCGCGATGGCAATGCCATCCGCTCGAAATTCAACCGCGACCAGTCCGGCGGACCGGCTGCCCGGACGGCGAAAATTTCGGAGAAACTGCATGATGTTCGCCATCGTCCCTGATACTGGACTCGAATCCAACCATTCGAGAGTGACGGCCTGCGCACAGAGCCTTTTGTCTAACCCATTGAAGTGTAGCTTATATACCGATCATTTCGGTGGCATCCACGCTCCAGACTCCCCAATTTCGTCCGGGATTTAGACGTATGCTCAAACTGATCCTCTACCAGCCCGAAATTCCGCCCAACACCGGCAACCTGATTCGTCTGTGCGCCAATTGCGGAGCCGAACTGCACCTGATCGAACCCCTGGGCTTTCGCATGGATGACCGCCTGCTGCGACGGGCCGGGCTCGACTATGGGGAATGGCGGGAAGTACAGACCTGGGCCAGCCTCGCCACATTGCGAGATGCGCTGCGCATTGAGCGGATGTTCGCGCTCAGCACCCGCGGCCGCCGGAATTACGCAGAAACGGAATTCCAGGAAAATGACGCCTTCCTGTTCGGCCCGGAGACGCGTGGCCTGCCGGAAGAACTCCTGGCGTCCCTGCCGGCAGAATCCATCCTGCGTATACCGATGCGACCCGGCCAGCGCAGCCTGAACATGGCGAACGCGGCAAGTATCGTGACGTATGAAGCGTGGCGGCAACTGGGATTTCCCGGCAGTGGCTAGCGCCACTGTCCGGGCCCCGGTTCAGTGCGGAGCAGCGGCGTCCTGCCCTTCCGGCTTTTGCTGATCACGGGTCTGCTCGAACAGCGCTTCGAAATTGACCGGTGCCAGCATGAGGGGCGGAAAACTGCCGCGAACAGCCAGGGAGTCGACGGTTTCGCGCATGTAGGGGAACAGTAGCTCCGGGCAGAATGTCGCCAGCACTCGCTGCTGGTGAGGAGCATCCAGGCCCTGGATCAGGAATACGCCGGCCTGCTGGATTTCGCACAGAAAAACCGGCTTGTCTTCGCTGGAAACCGTGAGGGTCACCGACAGCACGACTTCGTGCAGGGAATCCTCCATTGCGCGATGCCGCGTGTTCAGATCCATTTTTACATGGGGATTGAACTGGCTGCGGAATACGTCCGGCGATTGCGGGGACTCAAAACTCAGGTCTTTGAGGTAAATGCGTTGCACCGAGACCTGTACCGGCTGATCGGTTGTTGCTTCCTGCTGATCTGTCAAAGTCACTTGCTCCTGTCGTTGCCAGCCACCGCAGCAAGCAGGGCATCCAGCTCACCACGCCGATCCAGCGCATGTAATTCGTCACAACCACCGATATGGCGATTGCCGATCCAGATCTGGGGCACCGTGCGCTGGCCGCCAGATTTTTCCGTCATTTCGTGGCGACGGTGCGGCTGTGCACCCACGTCCACCTCGTGCCAGGCCACGCTCTTGGACTGCAGCAACTGGCGGGCACGCATGCAATAAGGGCAATAGGCGGTGGCGTACATGAGCACGCCCGTGGCTTCACTCACGCAGTCTGCCCCTTGCGGGATTTTTTCTTGCCCGTCTTGCGATCACCGGATTCCGCTTTCTTTTCCTGCGCACTACGAACCAGTGGGAAGCCGGCACTGCGCCACTCGTTAACGCCGCCGGACAACCGCACCACCTGGGAAAACCCCAGCTTGCGCAACACCTTGCCGGCAGCACCGCTGTGCTGCCCCATGGCGCAGGCCAGAATAACAGGTTGCTCACGATGGGCCTCGAGCTCACCGGCGCGACCGGCCAGCTGGGAATACGGGATATTCAGGGCGCCGGTGATATGGCCTTCGTTATAAGCCTTGCGATCACGCACATCGACGACCAGCGCGGATTCGCGGTTGATCAGGTGCGTGGCCTGCTGGGGGCTGACCGGTCGCCCGCCGCGCCGCGACTCGGTAAATATCAGGGCCGCCAGCAGCCCCAGCCAGACTGAGACCAGCAGGGTATGGTTGCCGATGAATTCAAGAATTCTGTCCATGAGTAATTATCGCGCGGGCACTGTTGCAGAGGTCGGCGATTATACATGCTCCGGGCACCAATGCGTGCCGCACGAAAGTCGCCCGAGCATGTAGAATCGGGCCTGAACCCCGATACGGCAGGAATGCGCAATGTCCGAAACACCCCGCCCACTGGTGCTGCTGATCCTCGATGGCTGGGGCCACAGTGATGACCCCGAGCACAATGCCATCCATGCCGCCAACTCACCGGTCTGGGACCGGCTCTGGGCCGAATACCCGCATACCCTGGTTTCCGGCTCCGGCGAGGACGTCGGCCTGCCGGACGGCCAGATGGGCAATTCCGAGGTCGGGCACATGAACATGGGGGCGGGCCGCGTGGTGTACCAGGATTTCACGCGGATCTCACTGGCGGTGCAGGACGGCTCGTTTGCGAGCAACCCGACCCTGACCGGGGCGGTCCGGCAAGCCAACCAGCGCCAGGGCGCGGTGCACATACTCGGACTGCTCTCCCCCGGCGGCGTACACAGCCATGAAGATCACCTGCTGGCGATGATCGATCTCGCGGTCGCAGAAGGCGCCCGGGCCGTTTACGTACATGCCTTCCTCGACGGCCGGGATGTGCCGCCGCGCAGCGCTGAGGCATCGCTGGCGCGCACCCGCGACCACCTTGCCGCCACCGGCCGGGGGCGCATCGCCAGCGTCGTCGGCCGCTACTACGCGATGGACCGCGACCAGCGCTGGGAACGCGTGGCCGAGGCCTGGGAACTGTTGACGCAAGGCAAGGCGCCCTATTCGGCGGATGACCCGGTAGCCGCCCTGCAGGCTGCCTATGAGCGCGACGAGAATGACGAGTTCGTGCATGCAACCCGCATCGATGACGCCAGCGGCACGGCAGGCCATATCCAGGATGGTGACGCCGTGGTATTCATGAATTTTCGCTCCGACCGGGCGCGACAGCTGTCCCGCGTCTTCCTGGCACCGGACTTCGACGGCTTCGATCGCGGCACCCCGCCCGCCTTGTCGGCCTTCGTCACCCTGACCCAGTACGCCGAAGACATCGCGGCGCCGGCGGCTTTCCCGCCACAATCACTGGATAACGTACTGGGCGACTGGCTGGCCCGGCAGGGCAAACGGCAGCTGCGGATTGCCGAGACAGAGAAGTATGCCCATGTCACCTTCTTCTTCAACGGCGGGCGCGAAGACACCTTTCCCGGCGAAGACCGCGAACTGATCGCCTCGCCACGGGTTGCCACTTATGACCTGCAGCCCGAAATGAGCGCTCCCGAAGTGACCGACAAACTGGTTGCCGCCATCCAGGGCGGCGAATACGACGCCATCATCTGCAATTACGCGAATGGCGACATGGTCGGACACACCGGCATCTTTGCCGCGGCCGTGAAGGCTGTTGAGGCTGTCGATGCCTGCCTGGGCCGCGTTGTTGCAGCTGTGGAGGCAGCCGGCGGCGAATGCCTGATCACCGCCGACCATGGCAACGTGGAATGCATGTCCGACCCGGCCAGCGGCCAGGCGCATACAGCGCACACCTCCGAACCGGTGCCCCTGGTGCACGTCACCAGCCGCAAACTGCGCCTGCGCGACGGCGGCTGCCTGGCAGACATCGCACCCACGCTGTTGTACCTGATGAACCTGCCGCAACCCCCGGAAATGACCGGCAGCAACCTCTGCGAGGAAGCCAGCTGAACTCTTTACACAACCATTTGCGGCGCCAGCACCTTGTGCTGGCAACGACACTGTTGTGGCTGGCATGGCCCGTTGGCGCCGGCGAAACCGACCCCGGCGCCCAACTGGAAACCGTGCAGCAGGAACTGCAGGAAGTGCAGAAGTGGCTGCAGAATGCCCGTCAGCAGCAGGGCTCGCTGATGAACACGCTGCGCGCCAACGAACGGGAAATTGGCAAACTTGGCAAGGCCCAACGCGATTCCGAGCGAAAACTGGCCCGCCTGCGCTCTGAACACCGGCAATCCCAGTCCGAACTGAAAGCCCTGCAAACCAAGATCGACACCCAGCGCGCCGCAATCCAGCGCCAGTTGCGGGCTCGTTATATCGCCGGTCGTGGCGGACAGTTGCGGCTGCTGCTGAACCAGCAGCAGCCGGACCAGATGGCGCGCGTGTCCCGCTATTACGACTACCTGCAGAAAGCCCGCCTGGAACGCATTGATGCCTACCTCGCCCTGCTGACGGAGGCGCGGACCCGGGAGCGCCAGATCAACAGCCAGCGAATCGGCCTGGAACGTGCCAACCGTCAACTCGCAGAACGCCAGCAGTCACTGGCCGCCTCCCGCCAGGCGCGCCTGCTGACCCTGAGCAAGCTCAATGCCGGCATTCAGGACGGCGACGACCGCACCCGCAAACTGCAGCAGGACCGGGCGCAACTGGAAGAACTGCTGGAGAAAGTCCTGG
>JBFJWR010000018.1:0-18303 GCA_041623535.1 Pseudomonadales bacterium | reverse complement strand
TGTCATGCTCAAGGAGCGGCGTCCGCTGTTGCTGGTGCCCCGCGAGACGCCCTATAGCGCGATCCACCTGGAAAACATGCTGGCGCTGACACGCATGGGCGCCGTCATATTGCCTGCCAGCCCCGGGTTTTATCATCGCCCGGAGCAGGTCGCTGACCTGGTCGATTTCGTCGTCGCCCGCATACTCGATCATCTGGGCATGCCCCAGACGCTGGCCCCGCGCTGGGGCGAATCCGGCTCCTGAGCAGCCGATTTACAGCCACTGAAAGTCGCGTCCGGCCACTGCGCCGCGCCGGGTCACCGGATTCCGTGTACAGCAGCGCAGATAACCCCCGTCAATAAATCGATAAGGCAGGTGTTCATCGCGTCCCGGTGGAATACCCAGGCGCGCGGTCCGGACGATGCCGTCCGGTACCAGGCCGGTATCTTCGACAAAGAAACGGTCCGGGTCGGGCAGGCGGCCGGTCCAGTCCGGTACTTTCAGGCCCAGGCTGCGGCACAGCAGGGTTTGGCCGGCACACAGTTTTGCATCCGGCCGTACCGGGCAGGAGCGGGTGCCCGGGTTCAGCGTCTGCATGAGGCGTCGCTGGGTGGGCGCATTGCCGTCTTCGAACCAGGGATGGCCGGATTTGATCAGCACGGCATCCCCGGCACCGCCACAACTGAAATTCAGCGAGTCGCCCCCGCGCGCGTAATACATGTAGATCGTCCCGGCGGGCATGAACAGCGGGCGACGTGACGGCGTACAGCCCAGCGAGGCGTGGCTGCCACGCTCGCGCAGGTAATAGGCTTCTGTTTCGATGATGCGGGCAGACAGCCAGGTATCGCCAACCCGGTGGCGGAGGACCTTGCCGAGCAGGTCACGTGCGACCTGGCAGGCATCGCGGGCAAAAAATTGTTGGTCCAGGCAATCCCCCATAACTGCGATCATAACCCCCCTGATTCC
The DNA here is from genome assembly GCA_041623535.1 of Pseudomonadales bacterium. Lineage (GTDB taxonomy): Bacteria > Pseudomonadota > Gammaproteobacteria > Pseudomonadales > JBFGWM01 > JBFJWR01. The sequence continues at coordinate 17,357 of JBFJWR010000018.1, read as the reverse complement.
GATATAATCACGGTTTTACACTGATACAGGATGAATGCGGCATGGCCGAACCGGCGGCCGTTCGCTCTGAGGCAGAGCAGGACGTTCACGAATATATGCAGCAACTCGGGGCGGCGGCGCGCGCTGCCTCAACGGTGATCGCGCGTGCCGATACGGCGCTGAAGAATCGTGCCCTGCTGGCGATCGCGGACCGGATTGCTGCCCATATGGACCAGATTCGTGAAGCCAATCGCTGTGATCTGGATGCGGCGCGCAGCTCCGGTCTGGAAGCCGCCCTGCTGGATCGCCTGGAACTCTCCGAGGCAGCCTGTGCCGGTATGGTTGAAGGCCTGCGCCAGGTGGCGGCGCTGCCCGATCCGGTTGGTGAGATTTCGGCCGTGCAGCCGCGACCCAGCGGCATACAGGTTGGCCGCATGCGCGTGCCCCTCGGCGTAATCGGAATCATTTACGAGTCGCGTCCCAACGTGACGGTGGACGCTGCCAGCCTGTGCCTGAAATCGGGCAATGCGGCGATTCTGCGGGGTGGTTCCGAAGCCCAGCTGAGCAATCAGGCCATTGCCGCCTGCATACGTGCCGGTCTGGCCGAGGCCGGCCTGCCGGAAGCCTGCGTGCAGGTGGTAGAAACCATCAATCGTGCCGCCGTGGGGGCGCTGATCAGCATGCCTGAATACGTGGACGTGATCGTGCCGCGTGGCGGTAAGGGCCTGATCGAGCGCATCAGCCGCGACGCCCGGGTGCCGGTCATCAAGCACCTCGATGGCAACTGCCATATCTTTATTGACCGCGACTGCGATCCGGCAATGGCCCGCTCCCTGGCGCTGAACGCCAAGACCCAGCGCTATGGCACCTGCAACACGATGGAATCCCTGCTGGTTGATGCGGCCGTTGCTGCGAAGATCCTGCCCGAACTCGCCGCCGATTTTCGCGCCGCCGGGGTCGAGCTGCGAGCTTGCGAGCAGACCCGCAAGTTATTGCCCGATGCGGTCCCGGCCACGGAGGAAGACTGGGGCGCCGAGTACCTGGCGCCGGTTTTGTCGGTGAAAATCATCGCGGACCTGGATGCCGCGATCGCGCACATCAATCAGTATGGTTCCGGGCACACCGACGCGATCGTGACCCGGGATTACGCCAAGGCGCGCCGCTTCCTGCGCGAGGTGGATTCCAGTTCCGTAATGGTGAATGCCTCCACCCGCTTTGCCGACGGCTTTGAATACGGACTCGGCGCCGAGATCGGTATCTCTACCGATAAGCTGCACGCGCGCGGGCCGGTTGGCCTGGAAGGGCTCACCACGCAGAAATACATCGTGCTCGGCGACGGACAGGTCCGCACCTGAGTGCCTGTGGCGGAACAGCCTGCCGGGGTTGGCGTGTTCGGCGGCACTTTCGATCCCATTCACAACGGTCATGTGGCGCTGGCGCGGGCCGCTGCAGCGGAACTTGGGCTGCGCACGCTGACCGTGATTCCCTGCGGTACGCCACCACACCGGGCTGCGGCGCAGACTGCCGGCGACCACCGGCTGGAGATGGCGCGCCTGGCGTTGGCCGGCGATGCCCGCTTCCAGGTGGACGATATGGAAGTCCGCCGCAGCGGGCCGAGTTACACGCTGGATACTGTACGTGCAATCTGCAGCCGGCGGCGGGTGGGCCGGGTCTGGCTGATCATCGGCGCGGATGCGGTGGCGGAACTTCCCGACTGGCATCAGCCGGAAAGTTTGCTGCGATTTGCGGATCTGGCGGTGGCCCGTCGCGCCGGCTGGACGGCGCCGGATGCAGCAGGGGAGCCGCCCTGGCAGGCACTGGCGGCCCGTTGTGGTGCGCGGGTTTGCGAACTGAGCACGCTGCTGCCCGAGATTTCTTCGACGGTCATTCGCCAGCGCCTGGCGAATGGCGACGACACCGCGGATCTGCTCGATGAACAGGTCCGCCGGTATATTTTTTCACATGGGCTGTATGGAACCAGCGGGGAGCAGGCTGCGCAATTATGAATTCTAAGGAACTGGAACAAGGCGTGATGGTCGCGCTCGAGGATCTCAAGGCGGTAAAGCCGGTGTCGCTGGACGTAACGGAACTGACCAGCGTCACCGATTACATGGTGATCGCATCGGGCACGTCCGGGCGTCACGTGCGCGCGCTGGCCAACAATGTGGAAGAGCATGTACGCAAGCTGGGCCACAAGCCACTCGGCAAAGAAGGCACCGAGTCGGCAGAGTGGGTGCTGATCGACCTCGGGGATGTGCTGGTTCATATCATGCAGGAGGAGGCGCGGGGGTTCTACGACCTGGAAAAACTGTGGAGTGCGCCCCCGGTAACGGATGCTCACCAGGATTAACCTGGCGTGCGCATCCGGATTCTGAGCATCGGCACCCGCATGCCGGCGTGGATGCAGGATGGCTACGAAGATTATTCGCGGCGCCTGTCCGGCGGCGTGCAGCTGGAACTGGTCGAATTGCCGTTACCGAAACGGCAGGGAAATGCCGAGATCGGGCGGCTGCGGGCGCGCGAGGCGCAGAGCCTGCAGGCGGCCTGTGCGCCGGCCGCTCACCGGGTTGCCCTGGACGAAACCGGCCGCACCCACACCACCCGGCAACTGGCCGGGCGCCTGCAGGACTGGATGAGCAGCGGCACGGATGTGGACCTGCTGATCGGTGGTCCGGATGGACTGGCGGAAGACTTTCGTCGCCAGGCCCACGAGTGCTGGTCGCTGTCGCCACTGACTTTTCCGCATGGCCTGGTGCGGGTCATTGTGGCCGAGCAGATCTACCGCGCCTGGACGGTTACCCAGGGACACCCCTATCACCGCGACTGACCGCAGAATCCGCCCCGGGTCGCCGAAATCCGACAAAATGGACAGTATCTGCCCGTACGTCGGCCTGGCCGGTTGCGCCGGAGCCCCGTTGACAGCGCGAATCCACGTATAATCTATGCAGAACAGGCAATATTTTCAGAGGGTCCCGGTGGACTGGAAGTGCACGGGCCGGTATCCCGTCTGCAGATACCGTCGTACCAAGGTAATTCAGCTTCAGCAAGTGAAGCAGGGAGGCCTGGTCAGGTGATGGAAGAATCCCTGGCGATCAAGGATCTTCACGCTGAAGGTCGCGTCTACACGAACCGGGCGCTGCTGGCGTTTTTCCTGGTCATATGTGGCTGCGCAATTCTCCTTTCCCGCATGTTCTGGTTGCAGGTGCTGCACCACGATACCTACGTGACGGAATCTGACCGCAACCGGCTGCACCTGCGCTCTGTGCCGCCCATTCGCGGCCTGATTTACGATCGGAACGGGGTGTTGCTGGCAGACAATCGCCCGATCCACAGCCTGACCATCATCAAGGAGCGGGTCAGCAGCCTGGACGAGGTGCTGGCGCAGATCGGTCAGCTGGTTGCGCTGGAAGATTCTGACATCGAGCGATTTTACGAGCGCATGCGCCGCGAACGCCGCCCATTCGAGTCCATCCCCCTGCGGTTCAAACTCAACGAGGAGGAAATCGCCCGTATCGCGGTCAATCGGCATCGATTGCCGGGCGTGCAGGTGGAGGCCACGCTGGCACGCTATTACCCGTTCGGCGCGGCCTTCGCGCATAGCGTGGGGTACGTGGGCCGTATCAACGAGGCCGAGCTGCGCGATCTCGACCAGACCGATTACGCGGGCACCCACCACATCGGCAAAATCGGTGTGGAGCGTTTTTACGAGGAAGAGCTGCACGGGTCGGTGGGTCACCAGACCGTGGAAACGGACGCACGCGGTCGCGTACTGCGGGTCATTGCGCGTAATGACCCGCGCCCGGGCGGAATGCTGCAGTTAAGCCTGGATGCCGATCTGCAGAAAGCCGCCATCGCCGGACTGGCGGGTCGTCGCGGAGCGGTAGTCGCGCTGAACGTGAATACCGGGGGCGTCCTGGCGCTGGTCAGTGAGCCCAGCTACGATCCCAATCCGTTCGTGGCCGGTATCGACAGCCAGTCCTACGGCGTCCTGCGCGATTCTCGCGATCTGCCCCTGTTTAACCGCGCCCTGCGCGGGCGTTATCCGCCCGCCTCAACGATCAAGCCGTTCATTGCAGCTGCGGGCCTGGATGCCGGCCAGATCACGCGCAACACGTCGATCAGCGACCCGGGATTTTTCCGCCTGCCCAATGACACGCGCAAGTATCGTGACTGGAAGAAGTGGGGGCATGGGCAGGTCGATATGCACAAGGCCATCGTGCAGTCCTGCGATACTTATTTTTACGACCTCGCGTTTCGCCTGGGCATCGACCGTATGCATGGCTACCTGTCCCGGTTCGGTTTCGGCCGTGCGACCGGAATCGACATCGTCGAAGAGCTGCCGGGCCTGTTGCCATCGCGGGACTGGAAGCGCCGCGCCTATCGCGACGGCTGGTATCACGGCGATACCGTGAATATCGGAATTGGCCAGGGGTTCATGCTGGTCACCCCCATGCGGTTGGCGACGGCCACCGCCATGCTGGCCCGCCGTGGCACCTGGATACAGCCGCGGCTGGCCATGAATGCCCGCGCAAAAGCCGAACCCGGCGAAGACATGGAATTGCGCAACCCGGGTTACTGGGAGGCTGTCCTGCAGTCCATGCATGCCGTGGTGCATACGCCATCCGGGACCGCATTCCGTATCAGCAAGGACGCGGTCTACGAAATGGGGGGCAAGACCGGCACGGCGCAGGTCATCGGCATGAAACAGGATGAGGAGTACGATGAGTCCAAGGTGGCCGAGCGCAACCGCGATCACGCCCTGTTCATCGCCTTTGCACCCTTCGACGAACCGGAAATTGCGGTCGCGATCATCGTCGAGAACGGTGGCCATGGCGGCTCGACAGCGGCACCCATAGCGCGGTCACTGTTTGACGTCTGGCTGGGTTCGCGCGGCCCCGTAGATACGCAACAGGTTGCACAGGTCTTTCTGCATGACGACTAACCACGATTTCCTGCGCCAGTTGCCCAGTCTCGGTGTCGAACTTCGTTCTGCGCCCGGGCTCAGTTCGCGCCTGCATTTTGATCCCCTGCTGCTGGTGCCCATCCTGATCGTTGTCTGTGCCGGTTGTTTTGTCCTCTACAGCGCCAGCGGTCAGAACATGGACAACGTCATTCGTCAGGGCGTGCGCATCCTGATCGCACTGGTGGTGATGCTTACTCTGGCCCAGTTTCATCCGCGCCAGTACCAGACCTGGTCACCGTGGTTCTACCTGGTCAGCCTGGGACTGGTGACAGCCGTGCTGTTCTTCGGTACCGATATCAAGGGTTCCCAGCGCTGGCTGACCCTCCCGGGCGGCACCCGTTTTCAGCCTTCCGAGTTGATGAAACTGGCCCTGCCGATGATGCTTGCGTGGTATCTCGGCAACCGTCGTCTGCCGCCACGCTTCAGGCATCTGCTGGTGGCGCTGGCGATGATCGGCTTGCCGGCCGGACTGATCTCCCGACAACCGGACCTCGGCACCTCGTTGCTGATCGCCGCTTCCGGCCTGCTGGTGTTGTGGCTGGCCGGCATGCAATGGCGCTTTATCGGCGGCTTCGCGGCACTGGCGGCGATGGCGGCGCCGTTGCTGTGGTTCAACATGCACGCCTACCAGCAACAGCGCGTCCTGACGCTTTTCAACCTGGAAGCCGATCCACTGGGGGCCGGATGGAATATCAATCAGTCCATGATTGCCATCGGCAGCGGCGGGCTGGAAGGGAAGGGCTGGTTGCAGGGCACGCAGTCGCAACTGGATTTTCTGCCGGAGAGCCATACCGATTTCATCATTGCCGTACTTGCTGAAGAATGGGGCCTGGTCGGGGTGGCGACGCTGCTGGCGGCCTACCTGGTGATCATCGCGCGCGGTATTTACATTGGCATACAGGCACAGGATACCTACTCACGCCTGCTTGCCGGTGCGATTACCCTGACATTTTTTGTTTATGTTTTCGTGAATATTGGGATGGTCGCAGGTATCCTGCCGGTGGTGGGCGTGCCGCTGCCGCTGATCAGTTATGGTGGCACTTCCATTGTGACCTTGATGGCTGGTTTCGGTATGCTTATGTCGATACAGACGCACCGCAAACTACTGGCCTGACCAGCGGTCGCGCAACACAGGAAGGACGCCTGCTCACAGGCAAGGGATTTGCACCTCATGAATTTTATCGGACTGCGAAAGTGGCTGCTTGTGCTGCCTCTGGGCGTTTTGCTTGGAGCATCGCACGTGGTTTTCTCGGCACCAGGCGAGGATTATTTTTCCGGCAGCGAAGTGCGCGAGTTCATTGCTGAACTGGTAAAAAAAGACGGTTTCTCGCAACCGGAACTGGAAAAGCTGTTTGCCGGAATCGACCACAAGCAGAACGTGCTGGACGCTATTTCGCGGCCCGCCGAAGGCAAGGCATGGCGCGAGTACCGTCCGATCTTTCTCACCAAGTCACGCATTCAGCAGGGCGTGGCCTTCTGGAAAGAAAATCAGGAAATCCTGGAGCGCGCGGAAGCCACCTACGGGGTGCCGGCCGAGATCATCGTCGCGATCCTCGGTGTGGAAACCCGCTACGGTCAGAATTTTGGCAGTTTCCGGGTCATCGATGCACTGGCCACACTGGGGTTTCATTACGAGCCGCGGGCCACGTTCTTTCGCAAGGAACTGCGCGAGTTTCTGCTGATGGCGCGGGAAGAAAAACAGGATCCTTTCAGCATGCTGGGTTCCTATGCCGGCGCCATGGGGTATCCGCAGTTTATTCCCAGCAGTTTTCGTGCGTACGCGGTGGATTTCGACGGCAATGGCCGACGTGACTTCTGGAGCGGCTCCACCGATGCCATCGGCAGTATTGGCAACTACCTGGCCAAGAATGGCTGGCAGCGTGATGGCGGAATCGTGGTGCGCACGAAGAAAGCCGGTACGGCGACGGTGCCGCTGGGAAAGATTGGCCGTAAGCCGGAATGGACGGCAGCTGATTTGCGCGCGCGCGGTATTGAGCCGTCCCCTGATTTGCCGGCGGATACCCGGGTTTCGGTGGTCCACCTGGAAGGCGCCTACGGCGATGAATACTGGCTGGCGCTGCACAATTTCCACATGATCATGACGTACAACCGCAGCCAGCTTTATGCCATGGCGGTTTATCAGCTTGCGCAGGAAGTGCGTAAGGCCAGATGAGCAGCTTCCGATCCGGAAACGCACTGCCGGCGGTATGCCTGGGTCTCGCATTCGTGTTGGCGGCCTGTAGTTCTCCTGCGCCGCGCCAGCAATCGGAATCGGCGCCAGCAGAGCCGGTCGATCACGCTCCGCAAATGCGGTCTGACCTGGAAATCGCCAGGATTCCGGATGCCGAGCCACGCCACGAGACGCGAACCCGCGCCGGGAATGCCAATCCCTACACAGTGTTCGGTAAAACCTATCACCTGTTGCCGGACAGCAAGGGATATCGCGAGCAGGGCACCGCATCCTGGTATGGCATGAAGTTTCATGGTCGCGCGACTGCCAACGGTGAGCGCTACGATGTGTTCGGCATGACTGCCGCGCACCGTACGCTGCCGATCCCCTCCTACGTGCGGGTCACCAATCTGGAGAACCAGCGGAGCATCGTGGTACGGGTCAATGATCGGGGGCCGTTTCATGGCAATCGCATTATTGATCTGTCCTGGGTTGCAGCACGCAAGCTGGGTTTTGCCGAGCGTGGCACGGCCCGGGTCGAGGTGGTTGCCGTGGAGCCCGGCGCACCGGCGCCCCCGGTGCTGAATTATGCGACTGCTGACGAGCGTTCTGCGCCGACGCCTGTCGTCGCGCCGCCACAAAGCACTGCCGGGGAATCGGTCGAGCCGGCCAGTGCGCCGCCGGCGCCGCGCTGGTACTTCCAGGTCGGTGCCTACCGTGATTACTCGGTGGCACAGCGCTTACACCTGGCGCTGGGTGAGCATCTGCCGGGCCAGGTCGTTATTGATTCCGAACGCAATGACGGCTTCCATCGTGTACGGGTCGGTCCGCTTGCGGATGCAGAATCCATGCAGCGTGTTCGCCAGGTGCTGGCTGCGCAGCAAATTGATCAGCCCCTGCTCGTATCTGACTGACTGTTCAGTCGCGTTATTGCGTTCGCAAGCGCCGGCGATCGTGGCGTCCCGTGATACAATCCGCGCTCCCAGACACCTTGCACCCGAAACGATTCAATCATGCCCACAATCAATTTAAAGACCCGGTATCTACTGGTTTTTCTGCTGCTTTTCCCGTTTGTTGCTCAAGCTGCCGACGTTCTGATTCCCGGTCCGCCCCAACTGGCGGCCAAGGCCTACCTGCTGATGGATGCTGCCAGTGGGGAGGTGATCGTCGAACACAATGCCGACGAGCGTCTCGAGCCCGCCAGCCTGACCAAGATGATGACCGCCTATGTGGCCAGCCATGAACTGGCAGAGGGCAACATCACGCTCGAGGATTCGGTACGGGTCAGTGAGCGTGCGTGGAAGATGGGCGGCTCGCGCATGTTTCTGCGTGTGGGTACCGAGGTAACCGTCAACCAGTTGCTGCATGGGATCATTATTCAGTCCGGCAACGATGCCAGCGTCGCCATTGCCGAACATATCGCCGGCGCGGAAGACGCGTTTGTGCAGATCATGAATCACCATGCCATTGCGCTGGGGATGAGCTCCACGCAGTTTCGCAATTCACACGGCTGGCCGGCAGAAGGTCACCTGACCACGGCGCGTGACCTGGCGACGCTGGCACGGGCCATCATCTACCAGTTCCCCGAGCACTATGCGCTCTATAAAGAGCGTGAGTACACCTATAACGAGATTCGCCAGCCCAATCGCAACAAACTGCTGTGGGAAGACCCGGCGGTGGATGGCCTCAAGACCGGTCATACCGAGGCTGCCGGATACTGCCTGGTGGCGTCTGCAGCAAAAGACGACATGCGTTTGATCTCGGTGGTGATGGGAACCGAGAGCGAAGCTGCACGCGCGCGGCAGTCACGCAAACTGCTGGCTTATGGTTTCCGTTATTTTGAATCACTGCGCGCCTACAAGGCGGGCGAGACGCTGAACGAAGCGCGCATCTGGGGCGGTATGCAGGACAGCCTGGCACTGGGGCTGGCGCAGGATCTGCTGCTGACCATTCCGCGCGGCCGCCAGGGAGACCTGCAGGCCAGCCTGGATATTGCCCAGACCATCAAGGCGCCGGTCCCTGCCGGTGAGCAGATGGGCGTGTTGAAGGTGCGTATTGACGATCGCGTGATTGCCGAACGCCCCCTGGTTGCATTGGCCACGGTGGAACAGGGCGGCATTTTTAAGCGCGTTTGGGACTGGTTGAAGCTATTCTTTCTGAATATGTTCCAGATGCTCTGAAGCGGGCGGCGGTTGACCGATGAATGTGGTGTACCTGAACGGCGAGTTTCTCAATGCCGACGAAGCCGTGGTGTCGGTGCTGGATCGGGGCTTTCTGTTCGGTGATGGCGTCTATGAAGTCATCCCCTGCTATGGCGGTCGCCTGTTTCGCCTCGAGCAGCACCTGCAACGTCTCGAGAACAGCCTGAATGCGGCGCGTATCAGCGTCGATCTTTCACCGGCACTGTGGCAGGAACTGCTCGCCACGCTGGTGCAGAAGAACGGCATGGGGAACCTCTCGGTGTACCTGCAGATTACGCGTGGCGTGGCAGCGCAGCGCGATCATGCGTTTCCGCCAGACCTCGCGCCGACCATATTCGCCATGGCCACGCCCATGAAACCGGCCATCAGCGCTGATCTGGACGGTGCCACCGGCGTGTCCGCGGTGGTGCTGAACGATACGCGCTGGGCCCGTTGCGATATCAAGTCGATCCAGTTGCTGCCCAACATCCTGTTGCGGCAACAGGCGATCGATGCGGGCGCCCAGGAGGCCATACTCGTGCGTGATGGCCTTGCCCTGGAAGGCGCGGCGAGCAACCTTTTTGCCGTGGTGCAGGGCACGCTGCTGACGCCGCCGAAGGGCGAGCAGATCCTGGGTGGCATTACCCGTGACCTGATCCTGGAACTGGCGGCCACGCACGGGGAACCCAGTGAAGAGCGCGATATCCCGCTGGAGGTGCTGCGCGAGGCGGAAGAAATCTGGGTCACCAGTTCCACGCGCGAGATCGTGCCGGTCGTGGAACTCGACGGCATGCCGGTTGGCATGGGCGTGCCCGGTCCGGCCTGGAAGCGCATGTCCCGGTTGTACCAGGAATTCAAGCAATCCCTGGAAGAAGGGAACTGATCGTCACGGGCACTGCCCGCCCGTTGTGCGTCGGAGTCCTGCCTTGAGCGAAGACAAACCCAAAATAGAGTTTCCCTGTGACTATCCCATCAAGGTGATGGGCGAGGCCACGCCGGATTTCAAGGTTTTCGTGATAGAGACAGTGCGACGGCATGCTCCGGACCTCGATACCGCGCGGGTTTCCGTGCAGGCTTCGCGTGGCAATCGTTATTACTCCGTGACCCTGCACATACGCGCCACCGGTGTCGATCAGTTGGCACTCATTTTTGATGAGCTGCGCAGTAGCGGCCGCGTACGGCTGGTACTTTGAGGATGTCTGCCGAATCGCTGGCTGATCCGGAGTCCGTCACGGTACGGACCCTGGGTGTGGTCGATTACGTGCCGGTCTGGCAGGCCATGCAGAAGTTCACCGATGAGCGCGGTCCGGCAGACGCCGACGAAATCTGGCTGCTCGAGCATGACCCGGTATTCACCCAGGGGCAGGCCGGGCGCGCCGAGCATATCCTGAATCCCGGCAGTATCCCTGTTGTGCAGGTGGACCGCGGCGGACAGGTGACCTATCACGGCCCCGGTCAGCTGGTCGCCTACCTGATGGTGGACCTCGCACGTCGGCAACTGGGTGTGCGGCAACTGGTCAGTGCCATCGAACGGGCAATCGTCGATGTGCTGGCAGGTTACGGGGTGGATGCCAATGCACGCGAGGATGCGCCAGGCGTGTACGTGGCGCAGGACAAGATCGCTTCGCTGGGCCTGCGGGTGCGTAAGGGCCGCTCCTTCCATGGGTTGGCCCTGAATATAAATATGGATCTGGAGCCCTTCAGCCGCATCAATCCCTGTGGCTACGCCAATCTGCGGATGATCCAGTTGTGCGAGTTCGTGCCGGATGTTGAGCTGGATGTTGTGCGTGCGCAATTAATCAGCAGCCTGATGCGCGAGCTCGGTTATAATCAGATGGTTAATGCCCCAGCACCGGTGATGCATGAGCCAACTACCTGAAGACCTCGCGCAGAAACCGCGCCGCACCCGCCTTGAGCCTGGCGTCAAGCTGCGTGGCAAAGAAAAGCTCGATCGCATTCCGGCACGCATTATTCCGGTCGCTGATCAGCCCTTGCGCAAGCCGGACTGGATTCGCGTGCGCATGCCGGCGGCCGGCGAGATTACCCGTATCCGCAAGATGATGCGCGAACTTGAACTGCACACCGTCTGCGAAGAGGCATCCTGCCCCAACCTTCCCGAATGTTTCGGACACGGCACCGCCACGTTCATGATCATGGGCGATATCTGCACCCGCCGCTGCCCGTTTTGTGATGTTGCGCATGGCAAGCCCAAGCCGCTGGATACAGGCGAACCGCTGCACCTGGCGCAGGCCATACGCCGGCTGCAACTGAAATACGTGGTGATCACCTCGGTGGATCGCGATGACCTGAAAGACAGCGGTGCTGCGCATTTTGCGGCCTGCATACGCGAGGCGCGGGCCCTGAATCCCACCCTGAAGGTGGAAATCCTCGCCCCGGATTTTCGTGGCCGCCGTGAACAGGCGCTGGTCTGCCTGGCGGAAAGCCCGCCCGACGTGTTTAACCACAACCTGGAATCCGTGCCCCGCCTGTACCGTGAAGTCCGCCCCGGTGCTGATTACCAGTACTCACTTGAACTCCTGCGCGATTTTGCCGAGCAGGTGCCCGGTGTTCCGACCAAGTCCGGCCTGATGCTGGGTCTGGGTGAGACGCTGGACGAAGTGCGCGAGGTCATCACCGACCTGTATGACCACAAGGTCCGCATGCTGACGCTGGGTCAGTATTTGCAGCCGAGCCGCGATCATCTGCCGGTACAGCGCTTTGTGCATCCGGATGAATTCCGCGAACTGAAAGTGTTCGCAGAGCAATTGGGCTTTGATTCGGTGGCTTCCGGCCCCATGGTCCGCTCCTCGTATCACGCCGATCTGCAGGCCAGTGGTGGAGTGGTCGAATAGCGCCACGCCCTGAATTTATTCAATATTCACGAATAGAACGGATGTTCTGGTTTCCCGAATGGTGGATAATGGCTCACAGCTTCCCTGATTTGCCCCGCCGATGTCTGACTGAAGCTTCACAGACCTATACTCATAAATTGCCGGAATCCGTCCCGGATTCGCCGATATGGGAAAAGAATGATCTTTCGTGCCGGCAGGACTGGTTTCTTTCGCAAAGTGATATTGCTGGTAGCTTTGCTATGGGGCTGTGGAAGCGCCAATGCCAACGCGGCCCGTGTTGCGGATGAAGAGGCACTCAAGGCGGCCTATCTCTATAATTTTGCCAAGTTTGTCGAATGGCCTGCCAGCTTCGATGGCGGCGAGGGTCCTATTGAACTGTGTATATGGAGTGAAGATGCACTCGATGCCCCGTTCGCGAAAATACAGGGCCGTAGCGCGCAGAATCGGGAAATCCATGTAAAGCAGTTTGCAGCATTGCCCGAATCCAGACTGGCGTGCCACATTCTCTTTATAAGCCAGAGTCCGGAACACGAGACCGTGGCCGAGGTCATGGCGGCGCTGGGCGATCTGCCGGTGCTGACCGTAAGTGACCGCGAGGATTTTGTTGCAAACGGGGGCATGATCGAGTTCAAGAACGTGGCTCAACATATTAAATTCATTGTAAATATCGGCGCCTCACGCACCGCCGGCCTGACCATCAGCGCCTTCCTGTTGCAGTTGGCGCTGGAAGTCCGGGATTCCGAAAAATGACCGTCCGGGCGAGTGCCTCGATCCGGCATCGCCTGATACGGCTTTGCATGGTGGTAACCGGCGTCGCCCTGCTGACCAGCACGATTGCTTATGTCACCAGCGAAGCGCTGTTGCTGCGTGAAACCCTGGTTGAAAGCCTGTCTTCGCAGGCGCGCGCGGTGGCCATCAACTCCCGGGCGGCAATATTGTTCGGCGACCGCTCTGCAGCGCAGGTCCAGTTGCAGACCCTGGAGGCAACCCACTACGTGGAGGCGGCGTACGTGCTGGATGCGCGTGGCCAGAAGTTTGCCGACTATTTGGGGAAGGCGCAGGGCGCACGGCGTATGCCACCGCGACTGCCGATCATCGATAGTGCCGAGACCCAGGTCCTGCAGGACGGCTGGGAGCGAATATTCATCAGTGCGCCGATTACCATGGAAGGTGATTTCCTTGGGCAGGTCGAATTACAGGCCGATCTGGCGCCGTTTGTCAGGCGTTTGCTGGAGTGGTCACTGATCGGCTTGCTGTTGGCCGTTGGCTGTTTCGGCATGGCCTATTTTCTTGCCGATCGCCTGCAACGGCGGATTTCCGACCCCATCCTGCAGCTGTCGGCCACCATGCGCAACGTGGGCGAATCAAAGGATTACTCGGTGCAGGTGCAGTCGGCGAGCGATGATGAGATCGGGCTGCTGGTGCGTGGTTTCAATGAAATGCTGGACGAGATTCGGGAGCGTGATCACGAAATCGTTACCGCGTCCGACCGGCTTGAGCAATTGGTTGAAGCGCGTACCGAGGAATTAAGACAGCGCAACGAAGAACTGAAGCGTGCCGTGCAGGAAATGCTGCGCGCCAAGGAAGCAGCAGAAGAAGCCAGTAAGGCCAAGAGCGAGTTTCTTGCCACCATGAGCCATGAAATCCGCACCCCCATGAATGGCGTGCTGGGCATGACCGAACTGTTGCTGGCGACCGAACTGGATGAGAAACAGGCGCATTACGCCGAACTGACAAGGGATTCCGCTGAATCCCTGCTGGCGATCATCAACGACATCCTCGACTTTTCCAAGATCGAGGCCGGCAAGCTCGAACTGGAATCCATCGAGTTCGAGGCAGCCGACCTGGTGCGCTCGGTGTGCATGCTGTTTGAGCAACAGGCCAGCGCCAAGGGCCTCAAGCTGCAACATACGCTGGATCCCAAACTGCCGGGTCGCCTGATGGGTGATCCGGCGCGCCTGCGGCAGATCCTGATCAACCTGATAGGCAACGCGCTCAAGTTCACTGCCGAGGGTGGCGTGTGGCTGAGTGTGCAGGTGATCTCCTGGCAGGAGGATCGCTACACCTTGCGGTTTGAAGTGCAGGACACCGGCATCGGCATTTCGGAGGAACAGCGACGCTCGATCTTTGACGCGTTTTCCCAGGCAGACAGTTCCATGACCCGCCGCTTCGGTGGTACCGGGTTGGGCCTTTCCATCGTGAGCCGCCTGGTACACCTGATGGGTGGCACCATTGGCGTCGATAGTCGCCAGGACGAGGGTTCTACATTCTGGCTCGAGGTGCCATTCCCGGTTGCTGCGGGGCAGAAACCAGTTGCCGTGAAATCCGGCTCAAAGAAGCCCGAAGTGCCGGATTTCGGTAATCCGCGGATCCTGGTCGTTGAAGACAACCCGGTCAACAAGGAAGTGGCGGCAGCGATTCTTTCCGGACTGGGTTGCCAGGTAACGCATGCGGGTGATGGGCGGGAGGGCGTGGACGTGTTCCGGGATGGTGGCTTTGATCTCGTGCTGATGGACTGCCAGATGCCGAACATGGATGGCTATGAGGCAACGGTGCGCATTCGCGATTACGAGCGCGCAACGGCGATTCCCCGTACTCCCATTATTGCCCTGACCGCCAACGCGCTGGATAGCGACCGGGCGCGCTGCATGAAGTGCGGCATGGATGACTTCCTGTCGAAGCCGTTTCGCCGCAAGAACATGGTGCAGGTGCTGCACAACTGGTTGCCGGGTGTGGAGGCAGAAGCACCGGTTTCAGCGGCGCGTTCAGAATGAGCCGTTCCGTGCATGTGCGTCTATCCTTACAAAGATTCATTTACGGGCGATACCGGGCCACTGTGCCGGCCGCCATCTGAACGATAGAGGGGAGCGTTAGTTCAGTGATCTGCGCACGGAGTCCAAATGACTGCACGGAGTCTAAATGACTGAAAGTACGTCCCATCCATTGGTCCTCGTGGTTGATGACGATACGACCAGTCGCATGCTGATGCGCCGCACGCTGGAAAAAGCCGGTTTTTCGGTGGCAGAAGCGGGGAACGGCCTGGAAGCGCTGGCGAGTTTTGAACGCATGCCGCCCGAGATCATACTGCTCGACGTGGAAATGCCGGAACTGGATGGCTTTGCCACCTGTCGCCGGATCCGCGCGCTGCCGAATGGTGGGCACCTGCCCATCCTGATGGTCACCGGCCGTGACGATGTGCACTCGGTAAATGCCGCGTACGAGGCCGGCGCCACGGATTTCACCTCCAAGCCTATCAACTGGCCGGTCCTGGGCCATCGCGTGCGGTATATGCTGCGGGCTTCGGATTCCTTCCGCCAGACCCAGATCAGCGAAGCCCGTACGCGGGCACTCATGCAGGCCATGCCGGACTCCATGATACGCATGAGCCTGTGGGGGGATGTGCTGGATGTGCATTTCGGTCAGCAGGATGACCATGTCGAACTGCCGCTGAAAAGCATGCCGGGGCGTTCGCTGGGTGACGTGATGGGCGCGGACATGCTGAAAGCCATGCTCGACCTGGTGAAGGTCGCCATGACGACCCATACCACGCAGACCGTGGAACTTGATTACCCTGCTGGCAAGAACGCACGCAATTACGAAGTGCGGCTGGTCATCAGTGCCGACAATGAAGTGCTTACGGTGATTCGGGATATCACCAAGCGCAAGGAAGCCGAAGAACGGATGCGCTTCCTGGCTTTCTATGACAGCCTGACCGGACTGGGCAATCGGCAGCTCTTTTCCCTGCGCCTGGAAAAGGCCCTGGCGCGCGCGCAGGAAACCGGGGAATGCCTGGCGGTATTCCTGATTGACCTGGATGTGTTTCAGCGCATCAACGATACCCTCGGTCACGGGATCGGCGACATGCTGCTCAAGGCGATGGCCAAGCGCCTGCGGCAGTTGATGCTGGACCATACTTCTTACGACGGCATGGACGACGACGAGAACGAGCAGCAGAGCTGGTGCAGTATTGCCCGGTTCGGTGGCGACGAGTTCGTACTGCTCATCGATCAGGTCGACGACAAGGGCGATGTCGCGGTGGAGGTGGCGCGCATGGTGCTTGATACCGTATCGACGCCGATCACGCTGAGCGATCATGAAGTCGTGATTACGCCCAGTATTGGCATCGCGCTGGCCCCGGCCGACGGCGAGACCACCGACACCCTGTTGATGAATGCGGATACTGCGATGTATCACGCCAAGCGGGAAGGCCGGAACAACTACCAGTTCTATGCCGGGTCGATGAATGAACGTTCCCTTGAGCGACTGTCCCTTGAAGGACGCTTGCGCAAGGCGCTGGAACGGGACGAACTGACGCTTTTCTACCAGCCCCAGGTGGATTCGCGTACCGGGGTGATCACCGGTGTGGAGGCGCTGGTTCGCTGGATCAGCCCGGAAGCCGGCATGATCAGCCCCGGCGAATTCATCCCGCTGGCCGAAGAAACCGGCCTGATCCTGCCGCTGGGCGACTGGGTCCTGCACGAGGCATGCCGGCAGGCCAAGGAATGGGAATCCATGGGCTTCACGAACCTGCGCGTGGCCGTCAACCTCGCCGGCGAGCAGTTTCGTCAGCAGCGATTTGCAGCCTCCGTGTATGAAGTGGTGAAGAATGCCGGCCTGGAAGCGCTGCATATCGAGCTGGAAATCACCGAAGGCACGATCATGTCCAATGCACTGGAGACCATAGCCACGCTGGGCGAACTGAAAGGCATGGGCTTTGCGCTCTCCGTGGATGACTTCGGTACCGGCTATTCGTCGCTGAGCTATCTGAAGAAATTCCCGCTGGATTACCTCAAGATCGATCAGGCATTCGTGCGCGATGTGACCACCAATCCGGAAGACGCCGGCATTGTGCGCGCCATCATTGCCATGGCGCACAGCCTCAATCTCAAGACCATTGCCGAGGGCGTGGAAACTCTGGATCACGTGCGCTTCCTGCAGGAGGAAGGTGCGGATGTTCTGCAGGGATATTATTTCAGCAGACCGGTGCCTGCCGAAGAGTGCACCAAGCTGCTCGGCTCAAAGATGGAGCTGTGATTCGGTCTGCAGCGGCCGGCCGGACAGCGCCAGCGTAATATCTTCCAGAAGCTGCCAGGGGTTCTCCTGGTTGCGTCCCTTGATCGCCTGGTCAGTTCGCGCGCATTGCAGCAGCATGTGATCCAGTTGCTGCAGGGGCAGGCGTTTCGCCGCCTGTGACACCAGTTGCGTGCGACTCT
>JBFJWR010000017.1:0-18423 GCA_041623535.1 Pseudomonadales bacterium | reverse complement strand
GGCGTGTATGTCGTAGATATGGCTGGAGGCGCGCTGCAGGCAGTCCCAGGCGTCGAGGTCGGTGGTCGGCTTGGCCATGGCGCGTTGCCGTTCGGCGAGGCCGACGATGGGCTGGATGACGCCCACCAGGGTCAGGACGATCTGGTCCTGCAGGGCAAACAGGTTGCCTTCCTCGCACTCGTAGCGCTCGGAGTGCATCTGGTGGCCGGTCGTACCGTCGGCCAGCGATACCGTGATACGAATGCGTTTGCCCGATTTACGGACGTTCCCTTCGACGATGTAACGCGCGCCCAGTTCCTCGCTGACCTGCCGGGTGTTGACCTGCGTGCCCTTGTACGAGGCCGTTGAACTGCGCGAGATCACCGGGAACAGCCGGAAAGCAGACAACTGGGCGATCAGGTCCTCCACGATGCCATCCCCCAGGTAGCCCATTTCCGCATCATCGCTGCGGTTCTCGAACGGCATGACGGCGATGGCAGGGCGCGATTCGAAGACCGATTCGCGCATGATGCTGGCGAGTTCTTCGGGGATGGTGGCTTGTGCCCGGATTGCGAAGGTGCGTACCGGGTAGGGAATGTTCTTCAGTTCATGCTCGCCGGCGTCCTCGAAAATGGATTTCATTTCCCCCTTGAACTGCTCGACGATGGCTTCCGATACGCAAATGCCGCCGACCGCGGCCAGCCCTTCGAGGCGTGCCGCGATATTGATGCCGTCACCGAAAATCTGGTTGCCCTCCTGCAGCAGTTCGCCGAGGTGGATGCCCATGCGAAAGGGCAGGCGTTGCTCTTCCGGCATTTCTGCATTGGCCTTGGTCAGTTCTTCCTGCATGGCCATGGCGGCAACCACGGCATCCACGGCACTGGCGAATTCCGCCAGCAGATTGTCACCGACGGCGTCCACCACCCGGCCATTGCGCGCCCGGACGATCCGGGTCATGAGTTCCCGGTGGGCACGTATGGTGCGTACCGTGGTGTATTCGTCCACCGACATCCGGCGGCTGTAGCCCACCGCATCGGCGCTGATGATCGCAGATATTTTTCGTTTCACAGTCTTCCCGTGAGGAATCAGGCTCAGGGGTCATGCTAAGGGAGGGCTAGCGGGGCGACAAGCAAAGAATCGGAATGCGCTCGCCAGGGCGGCGGTGCGGCAAATGATCCCGCGGAAGTCAGGTCGATCTGTTGTTGGTACCGGGAGGGGGAATCGAACCCCCACATCCTCACGGATACTGGATTTTGAATCCAGCGCGTCTACCAGTTCCGCCATCCCGGCAACAGGCGCGGGATTATAGTGCATCGCTGGCTGTAGATGTAGAGCCCCCGGGTCTGAGCGGCAGGGGCTGCGGTCAGTCGGCGACGGTCTGGGCGCCGCTGGAGGTGACTTCGCGATGGCGTTTGTTGGTTTCGTAGAATTTCTTCTTTTTTTCGTACATATCGCGGTCGGCAAACTCGAAGATCTCGCCGGCCGGGACTTTCGAGGTATGCGCATGGCCGATACTCAGGTGGATCGGCACGGATTTGATCTCTTCGCCTTCCTGGAACTTGATGCGTCCGTCGGCGGTGTGTTCATCGACGCGGCTGACAAACACCTCGTAATCGGCGGTTGTCATGCGCGGACAGATGATGGCGAACTCGTCGCCGCCGATGCGCGCGACGATGTCTGACTGGCGACAGAAACTGGTCAGCAGGCGGGCGGTCATGCGGACTGCCTGGTCGCCGATGGCATGTCCGTGGTTGTCATTGATGGCTTTCAGCCCCACCAGGTCGACCAGGAAGAACGCGAAATGGGAGCTCTGGTTCTTTTCGGCGTAAGAAACATGCTGGCGAAATTCACGTTCGAAGTAGGTCCGGTTATGCAGGCCGGTGAGCCGGTCGGTGTGGGCGACCTTGTCCAGTTCGAAGGCCTGCTGCATGGCAGACAGGCGCTCCTGGCGCAGGATGTTGATGCGATCGGCCAGCCCCAGCGACAGCAGCAGCGCCTCGAGGCCTGAACCGACCTGCCAGGCATAGGCCGTCAATGCGTTGATGGGCAGCAGTCCGATCAGGGACAGTCCCTTGAGCAGGGCGCCGGTCAGCAGCAACAGCCATGCCGCGAAAAAGAACTGTGCGGGGCGTGAGCCGCGGCGCAGCACCAGCACACAGGTGATGAGCAGCGCCACCGCGGTGATGCACCCGGTGATGATGGCGAACGGCGTGCTGAAACTCAACGGTGCCAGCAGGGCGATGAGGATGCTCAGGCCGCACAGGTAGAAAACGCCGCGCAGCCACTTTTGCACGTCGGGCCGGCGTTCCGGCACCTCGAGAAAAAGCTCTGTGAAATGGATGGCGGTCAGCGCGGTCGCGCCCAGCAGCACGGTGGGCAGCAGGTTGCCCACCCCCGGGAATGAACTCCACAGGTACTGGTAACCGTGCCCGGTCACGGAAATCTGCAGCAGCAGAAACAGCAGCAGGTATTCGCAGTAGCGAATGTAACTCTTGTCCCGGAAGATGCTGAACATGAAGGCGTTGTAAATCAGCATCGCAAGCAGCGTGCCGTAGTAGATCCCGATGACCAGGTTTTCCTTGGACAGCTGGGCGGAGAGGGCGCGCGGTGCCCAGATGGTCATCGGCAGGTTGAGTATGCCGGACGCCTGTACGCGCATATAGTAGTAGCCGCTGTGCGTCACCCGGCCCAGTTCAAAAATCAGGTTGCGTTGTTTCCAGGGCCGGTCGTCGAACGGCAGGCGGTCGCCAAGCAACTGGCTGACGTAGCCGCCGTCTTCCTGCGGCAGGAACAGTTCGGCGCTGTCGGCATACGGAAAATCCAGTTCCAGCAGCCAGCTGCGGTCCGGGTGATAGCCGAAGACGTCATCTAGCCGGAAGCGCACCCAGTGTGGTTTGGAAGTGATCCCGAGGTTGGGGACTGCGCCCGAAGATGGAACGAAGGCCAGGCTGTTTTCCTTCTTGCGGACGTCGGCCAGAGTCATTGTTCCGCTGTCATCCCGGAGGATGTCCACGTGGCTGCTGAGGTTGTAGCGGGCATCCCCGGTGAGTTCCAGTGGCTCGGCTGCATGGCTGCCAGCAGCAAGCGCCAGTACCAGAAATACAGGCAGCATGGCGGGCAATCTAAGGCGCGGAATGTAATGCATGGCCTTGTGGTTGGCAGCTTCCAGATTTCGAGAGTTAAAGAATACACCAATCCGGCCATCACTTTACCGGTTGGATCAGCGGGCGGAATTCGCTAGTATCCGCCGCCCCCAGCCACTCTCCAGGTCCGTGCCCGGTGCACATCAGCGAATTCGACTATGAACTGCCCGCCGACCTGATCGCCCGTCATCCGCTGCCGGAGCGTACCGGGAGCCGCCTGCTGTGCCTGGACCGGGCGTCAGGGCTGCTGGAACACGCCGCTTTCCCGGATCTTGGCGACCGCCTGCAGCCAGGTGATCTGCTGGTAATCAATGATACGCGGGTACTTCCCGGGCGCCTGCAGGCGCGCAAGGAAACCGGTGGTCGCGTGGAAATCATGGTGGAACGACTGCTTGATGAGCGCACCGTGCTCGCCCAGCTCGGCAGCAACCGGACGCCTGCCGTCGGGGCCGTATTGCTTTGCGGTGCGGATGTGCGGGCGCGAATCACGCGTCGTGACGGGGTTTTCAGCCACATCGAGTTTGATCGCGACGTGCTGACGGTGCTGGATGCGCAGGGCGAGATGCCACTGCCACCTTACCTGGAAAGAGGTGTCGAGCCGGCGGACGAGCAGCGCTATCAGACGGTGTATGCCGACCGTCCCGGTGCGGTGGCCGCGCCCACAGCGGGGCTGCATTTCGACCAGGATCTGCTGGCCCGCCTGCAGGATCGAGGGGTGTCTCTGGCCCGCGTAACCCTGCATGTGGGTGCCGGCACTTTCCTGCCGGTGCGCGAAGAGGACGTCACCCGGCACGAGATGCACGCCGAATACCTGGAGGTCAGCGAGTCTGTATGTGATGCGGTGCGCGCCACCCGTGCCCGTGGCGGCCGGGTCGTGGCGGTGGGTACCACGTCGATGCGGGCACTGGAATCTGCCGCGTCGGACGGGGAACTGCGGCCCATGGCCGGGGAAACCCGCCTGTACATCCTGCCCGGCTACCGGTTCCGGGTCTGCGATGCGCTGGTGACCAATTTCCACCTGCCACGTTCCACGCTGCTGATGCTGGTGAGCGCGTTTGCCGGCGTGGACCATATCCGGTCCGCCTATGCGGAAGCGATTCGCCAGCGCTACCGTTTTTACAGCTATGGAGACGCCATGTTCATCCATGGTGAGCAGCCATGAGTCGCATGCAGTTTGAACTGCTGGCCAGTGCCGAAGGGGCGCGGCGCGGACGGCTGCAGTTCCCGCGCGGGGTGGTCGAAACGCCGGCTTTCATGCCAGTGGGCACCTACGGCAGCGTGAAGGCCCTGTCTCCGCGGGACCTGGAAGCCACCGGCGCGCAGGTGGTGCTGGGCAATACCTTTCACCTGATGCTGCGTCCCGGTACCGAGATTATCCAGGCGCATGGGGGGTTGCACGGGTTCATGGGCTGGTCGCGTCCGATCCTGACCGACTCCGGTGGCTTCCAGGTATTCAGCCTCGGCGCCATGCGCAGGATTGAAGAGCAGGGCGTGCATTTTCGTTCCCCGGTGAACGGTGACGCCATCCTGCTGACCCCCGAACGTTCCATGCAGGTGCAGGCGGAGCTCGGCTCAGACATCGTCATGATTTTCGATGATTGCCCACCGTATCCGGGGGCGAAGGAGGCGATTGCCGACTCGATGCAACTGAGCCTGCGCTGGGCGGCCCGCTGCCGCGATGCGCATGCCGGGAATGACGCGGCCCTGTTCGGCATTGTGCAGGGCGGGCTGTATCCCGACCTGCGCCGTGAATCGCTGGCAGGCCTTCGGCAGATCGGATTCGACGGCTACGCGCTGGGTGGATTGTCGGTCGGCGAGCCGCAGGCTGAAATGCTGGCCCTGATCAGCGAGATCGCGCCGCTGTTGCCGGAGGATGCCCCGCGCTATGTCATGGGTGTCGGCAAGCCGGATGACCTGGTCGAGGCGGTGCGGCGCGGCGTGGACATGTTTGATTGCGTGTTGCCGACCCGCAATGCCCGCAACGGTCAGTTGTTCACCAGCACCGGGGTGGTGAATCTACGCAACAGCCGCTTTCGTACCCTGCAGGAACCCATAGACCCGGCCTGTGACTGCTACACCTGCAGCCACTTTACCCTTGCCTACCTGCATCATCTGGACCGCTGCAAGGAACTGCTGGGCGCCCATTTGAACACCCTGCACAACGTGCATTACTACCAGACCCTGATGCGCGGATTGCGCGGCTCCATTGAAACGGGTACATTTCCCGCCTTCTTGAGTCGCTTCTATTCGCAACGGGGTGAGCCCGTGCCGCCGCTCGGCTGAGTGGCGGGCAGCGTCCAACATCCATGACGGAGTGCTATTGCGCATGATTCCCCTGATTTCCTCGGCCTGGGCGGAAGCGCCCGTTGCCGGTCCGGCTGCCGGACCGAGTCCTACCGCCAACCTGGTGATGCTGGGTGTGTTCGTGGTGATATTTTACCTGTTGCTCTGGCGACCGCAGTCCAAGCGGGCCAAGGAACACCGTGACCTGGTGAGCGGGCTGAGCAAGGGCGACGAAGTGGTGACCAATGGCGGCATTGCCGGGCGCGTCACCAGCGTGGCGGAAGACTTCATCACCGTGGAAATCGCCAGCAACGTGGAAGTCACGGTGCAGAAATCCGCCGTGTCGGCGACGTTGCCGAAGGGCACGCTGAAGGCAGTCAACCAGTCCAAGGGCACCACGAAGTCCGTGCAGGCCTCCTGAGCGGCCGGATGTTTTTATGAACAAGTATCCGCTGTGGAAGAACCTGCTGATCCTGTCGGTGTTGCTGCTGGGCGGCCTGTATGCCCTGCCCAACCTGTATCCGGACGATCCGGCGCTGCAGATCACCGGTGCACGCAGTTCGATTGAGATGGAGGCACTGCGCTTCAAGGATGCGACTGCCGCCCTGAATGAAGCCGGTATCCCGCATTCGGCCGAACTCATTGATGGTGGCGCCACGATTCGCCTGCAGTCGGAAGACGACCAGCTGCGTAGCAAACAGCTCGTGCAGGCAGCGTTGGGCGAGGATTACATCGTGGCGCAGAACCTGGCGCCGACGACACCGGAATGGCTGCAGAATCTCGGCGGGCGGCCGCTGAACCTCGGGCTCGACCTGCGTGGCGGCGTGCACTTCCTGCTCGAAGTGGATATGGACAAGGCGGTTGAACAGCGCGTGGGCGTATACGTCAGCGAGATCAAGTCGCTGCTGCGCGAGAACCGCACGCGTTACCGCCTGGTGCGCGGCGAGGCGGATGGCACCATTACCCTGAGATTTGCCGATCGCGAGAAGCTCGAGGCCGCGCGTGAACTGGTGAAAGACGATTACGTTGAGTTCGATATCTCGGAACCGCTGGCCGCCGACACGCCGGAACTGCAACTCGTCCTGACCCAGGCCAAGCGCAAGGAAATCCAGGACTACGCCATCAAGCAGAACCTGACCACACTGCGCAACCGGGTCAATGAACTCGGTGTCGCCGAGCCACTGGTGCAACGTCAGGGCGCAACCCGCATCGTCGTTGAACTGCCCGGCGTGCAGGATACCGCGCTGGCCAAGCGGGTGCTGGGCGCCACTGCCAACCTCGAGTTTCGACTGGAAGCGAGTGCGGATGCCGGTCCCGCCGGCACGGAAAGCTACCCGTTCCGCGACGAGCGCAAGGGCACGGCCCTGCTCGAGCGCGAACTCATTGTGACCGGTGACAGCGTGATCAATGCCCAGGCGAATTTTGACGAAACCGGTCAGCCGCAGGTGAATATCACCCTCGATACTGCCGGTGGCAAGCGCCTCAACCAGGTTACCCGCAAGGCCGTGCAGCGGCGCATGGCGGTGCTGTTCCTGGAATACAAATCCCGCGTCCGCAAGCCGGTGCCGGGTGCTCCGCCGGGTGAGGTCAAGCGCACCTTCACGGTGGACAAACGCATCATCAGCCTGGCGACTATCCAGGAGCCGCTGGGCAACAGGTTCCGCATCACCGGGCTGGATTCGGCCAGTGAATCTTCAGAGCTCGCCCTGCTGTTGCGCGCGGGCTCGCTGGCAGCGCCGGTTTATATCGTCGAAGAGCGCACCGTCGGCCCCAGTCTCGGCCGTGAGAACATCGAGCGGGGGCTGAAGTCCGTGCTGCTGGGCTTTGTTGCCGTGTTGTTGTTCATGATTCTGTACTACCGGTGGTTCGGGCTGTTTGCCAATGTCGCGTTGACGCTCAACGTGGTTCTGCTGGTGGCCGTGATGTCCCTGCTGGGGGCTACGCTGACCCTGCCCGGCATCGCTGGCATCGTGCTGACGGTGGGCATGGCTGTCGATGCCAACGTGCTGATTTTTTCGCGGATCCGCGAGGAACTGGCAAACGGCATGACGCCGCAGTCGGCAATCAGCGCCGGTTATGGTCGCGCCTTCCTGACCATTCTGGATGCCAATATCACCACGCTGCTGGTGGCGCTGATCCTCTTTGCTGTGGGGACGGGACCGGTGAAAGGCTTCGCTGTGACACTTTCGATCGGCATTATCACGTCGATGTTTACCGCGATCGTGGTCACCCGTGCGCTGGTCAACCTGTTGTACGGCAGTCGGCGTCTGCAAACACTGCGAATTTAAGAGAACCGGTATGGATCTGAAACTGAACGGCCCTGACGCGCGCGTGATCGAGTTCATGAGCTGGCGTCGTACGGCGCTGATTTTTTCCCTGGTACTGATGCTGGGGTCCGTCGCCTCGCTGGCCATTCGCGGCCTGAATCTCGGGCTGGACTTCACCGGCGGCACGCTGATCGAGGTTGCCTACGCGCAGGCGCTGCCGTTGTCAGAAGTGCGCGAGGTGCTGGCTGCGGGCGACCTGGACGACGTGGTCGTGCAGCATTTCGGGGCGGCGGGCGATGTGCTGATCCGGATCGCGCCTGAAGAGGGGCGCGGGCAGGCGGAACTCGGCGATCGCGTTTTGTCGCTGCTGAGAAAGGGCGGCCAGGAAGTGGAACTGCGTCGCATCGAGTTTGTCGGCCCCCAGGTGGGTGACGAACTGCGCGATCAGGGCGGGCTCGGACTGCTGCTCGCACTGGGCATGGTCATGCTGTACGTGGCGTTCCGCTTTCAGTTCAAATTCGCGGTCGGCGCAGTACTGGCCCTGGTGCACGACGTGGTCTGCGTGTTGGGCTTCTTCTCGGTATTTGCGATTCAGTTCGATCTCACGGTACTCGCGGCGATCCTGGCGGTGATTGGTTATTCTTTGAATGACACTATCGTGGTGTCGGACCGGATCCGCGAGAATTTTCGCAAGCTGCGGCGCAGTGAGCCAACGCGCATCATCAATGCGTCACTGACCCAGGTGCTGGGTCGTACGATCATCACCAGTTTGACAACCATGATGGTGCTGGTCGCCATGTTCGTCGTCGGTGGTGAGCAGGTGCGCGGGTTCTCCCTGGCGCTGATCGTCGGTGTCTTCCTGGGTACTTACTCTTCAATCTACGTGGCGGCGAATATCCTGATGATGATGGATATTTCCCGCGAAGACCTGCTGCTGCCGGAAAAAGCCGAACACGACCCGCTGCGTCCCTGAGGGATGCTGCCTGGCGCGACGGCCGGGCGTGGCGCGGGTGCCTGGGTCGTCGGGCGACACTTACGGAACTGTTGTTTTTATTCGGGTTGCTCCGACCTTTTGGCTGCTTCAGGCAACCTGCTTCAGGATCGGTGCCGGCCTGGCAGGGCAGGCCTCCGGCGGTTCGATCTGTACATCTTCCCATCCGGCACTGTTTTCCAGCGCCAGTTCGGTAAACATTTCCAGCAGATTTTCCTGCACATCCGCCATGCGGCTGCGGAGCGCGGTACGTTGGTGAATGGTTGTTTCAGTCATTTGCGGCGCATCCTTGCGTATTCCGTTGCCCCCTGTATCGGCGCGCAATCTGAAACCTGAACCGGAATTTGTGGTGCTGCCTGCTAGCTGGTGCCCAGCGTCGGCAGGCGTTTGAGCAGCGTTTCGTGCAATCGCGGCGTGCCACAGACGATATTGCCGGTTTTCATAAAGTCGTACTCGCCACTGAAATTGCTGACCATGCCGCCAGCTTCCTGCACCAGCAGCGCGCCGGCGGCGATATCCCATGGCTTGAGCCCGTATTCCCAGTAGGCGTCGAAGCGTCCGGCGGCCACGTAGGCGAGGTCGAGCGCCGCGCTGCCGGCACGGCGGATACCGGCGCATTCCAGGGAAAGCTGCTGCAGTACGGCGAAATAGTCGTCGACCCAGGGCATCTGTGCTTTCTTGAATGGAAATCCAGTGCCCAGCAATGCGCCGTCGAGGTGCGATTTGCCGCTCACCCGGATACGGCGGCCGTTCAGCTGTGCGCCCCGGCCTCGGCTGGCGGTGAACTCTTCATTCCGGACCGGATCCAGCACCACGCCGTGTTGCAGGTCGCCCCGGTAGGTGCAGCCAATGGACACGCAGAAGTGCGGAAAGCTGCGGACGAAGTTGGTGGTGCCATCCAGCGGATCGATGATCCAGACGTATTCGGCGTCTGCGGTTTTGCCGCTTTCACCGGATTCCTCACCGACAAACGCATGATCCGGGTAGGCTTTCTGCAGCATCGAAATGATGATCTGCTCGGCGTGCCGGTCGACCTCGGTGACGAAATCATTGACACCCTTGCGCTGGACTTCGATGCGATCGATATCCTGCATGGCGCGTGCAATGAACTTTCCGGCTTCGCGGGCCGCCTTGAGGGCGGTATTGAGCATCGGCTCCATGGAGATGGCCCGTGGCTGAAAAAGGGGCGCAATCATACCAATCGAGCGTTCAGAACGCATGCGATTTGAGCTAAACTCACGCGCCCGTCGCCAGTAGCCCTGAAATCCGTGCAACAGCAATTACTTGACCGCGTCCGTATCGTCCTCGTGGAACCGACCCATCCGGGCAATATCGGTTCGGTGGCGCGGGCCATGAAGAATATGGGATTGAGCCGGCTGGAACTGGTCGCGCCACGGGGTTTTCCGGGCCCGGAGGCCACCGCGCGCGCCGCCAATGCGACGGCCGTGCTGGATGCGGCACGGGTGCACCGGTCGCTGGACCCGGCGCTGGAGGGCGCCACCCTGGTGGTCGGCACCAGTGCCCGGACGCGGCGCATACCCTGGCCCCTGGTCGATCCGCGTGCCTGTGCGGCCCAGACGGTCAGCGAGTTGCAGGGTCAGCAGGATGCCGAGGTGGCGATCCTGTTCGGCCGGGAATCACGTGGTCTGACCAATGAGGAATTGCACCGGTGCCACCTGCATCTGCACATCCCGACCGCCGGAGATTACGCCTCGCTGAACCTGGCAATGGCGGTGCAGGTGGTGTGTTACGAGATGCTGCTGGCCACCGGCATTGACGAAGAGGCGCCGGTGACAGATATGGATGCGGCGCCAGCCGACGAGTTCGAGCGGTTTTTTGCCCATCTGCAGGAAGCGCTCATTGATATCGGGTTTTTCGACCCCGGTAATCCAAGACAGATGATGACCCGTCTGCGCAGGCTCTTTACCCGCATCCGGCCTGATCGTATGGAAATCGGCATGTTGCGCGGCATACTCACAGACATCCAGCGTGCAGCTGCACGATCCAGGGGAGACTGACCCGATGTTCCAGAGACTACGCGAAGACATCAATTGCGTGTTCGCGCGCGATCCGGCTGCCCGCAATGCCCTCGAAGTGCTTTTTCATTATCCCGGTCTGCATGCCATCTGGTGGCACCGGCTGGCACACTGCCTGTGGAATGTCGGTTTCAAGTGGCTGGCGCGCCTGGTCTCCAATATCGCGCGCTTTCTGACCGGGATTGAAATTCACCCTGGTGCACGCCTCGGCCGCCGTTTTTTTATCGACCATGGCATGGGCGTGGTGATCGGTGAGACTGCCGTGGTGGGCGAGGACTGCACCCTCTATCACCAGGTCACCCTCGGGGGCACAACCTGGAACAAGGGCAAACGCCACCCGACACTGGGCGATGGCGTGGTGGTGGGCGCCGGCGCCAAGATCCTCGGGCCGATTTCGATTGGCAGCGGCGTACGGGTCGGATCCAATGCCGTGGTAACCCGGGATGTGCCCGATCATGCCACGGTGGTGGGCATCCCCGGGCGGGTGATCGCTGCGCAGAAACCGGCAGAGTCCATGAATGACGAAGACAAACTCAAGCTGGCTGCCAGGATCGGCTTTGATGCCTATGGCGTCACCGAGATGCCCGATCCCACGGCGCGCGCGATTCATGGCCTGCTCGATCACCTCACGGCCGTCGACCGCAAGATGGACGGTATGTGCGAGGCGTTGCGCGCGCTGGGCAGTGATTTCTGCGACCAGGAGCTGCCAGCCCTGCGGGAAGAAGACTTCGAGGGCATGGAAGTAGATAAAAAACAGTAGCTTGCTGTGCCCTGTCGCGCTCCCCGACGTCCGTTGGGGTGTACATTGAACTATAACCAAGTAAAATAGTCAGTTATTAAGAGGCCGGGGTTGCGCACAGGAGTTGTCCCGCGCGCTTCCGGTCCAGCCCGGCGCCTGATGGCAGGCTGCCGTGAATGTACAGGTAGAGCAGGTTCAAACCAGATGCGATTGACGACCCGGGGGCGATACGCGGTAACCGCGATGCTGGATCTCGCCATTCATGCGGATGGCCGGCCGGTTGCGCTGGGCGAAATTGCCGAACGTCAGGACATTTCGCTGGCCTATCTCGAGCAGTTGTTTGCCAAGCTTCGGCGACAGAAACTGGTGGACAGCGTGCGCGGCCCTGGCGGCGGCTATCGCCTGGCCAGGAGTCTGCGCGAAATCTCGGTTGGCAGCGTGGTTCAGGCCGTCGATGAAACCGTGGATGCGACCCGTTGCCATGGTCAGGGTGATTGCCAGAAAGGCGATACCTGTCTGACACACCACTTGTGGATGGATCTGTCGGGTCAAATCCAGGAGTTTCTGGCCGGAATCAGCCTTGCTGACCTGGTTGCCCGGCGCGAGGTTCGCGCGGTGGCAATGCGCCAGGATCGCGAAATGACGCCAGCTTCAGCATCGCGTATCGATGTCTCGCTGTTGAATTAATGAATCAGGAAATGCGGATACCCAACTGACATGAAATTGCCGATTTATCTCGACTACTCTGCCACCACCCCGGTTGATCCGCGCGTGGCGGAGAAAATGATGGCATGCCTCACGCCCGACGGCACCTTCGGCAATCCGGCGTCGCGGTCGCACGCGTTTGGCTGGCAGGCGGAAGAGAAAGTGGAGACCGCGCGTCAGCAGGTCGCCGATCTGCTGAATGCAGATCCGCGCGAGATCGTCTGGACCTCGGGTGCCACGGAAAGCAATAACCTGGCGATCAAGGGCGCGGCGCATTTTCATGCGCGCAAGGGCAAGCATATCGTGACCTCAAAAATCGAGCACAAGGCGGTGCTGGATACCTGCCGTCAGCTGGAGCGCGAAGGATACGAAGTGACCTACCTGGAACCGAATCCGGACGGTCTGATCCCGCCGCAGCGCGTCGCAGATGCCTTGCGGGATGACACGGTGCTGGTATCGCTGATGCACGTGAACAATGAGATTGGCGTGATCAACGATGTCCAGGCAATCGGCGAGATCACCCGCGCCAGGGGCGTGATGTTCCATGTCGATGCGGCCCAGAGCGCCGGCAAGATTCCAATCGACATGCAGACCATGCAGATCGATCTGCTGTCGATTTCCGGCCACAAGATGTACGGTCCCAAGGGGATTGGCGTGTTGTACGTGCGGCGCAAGCCACGCGCTCGCATCGAGGCGCAGATGCACGGCGGTGGCCACGAGCGCGGCATGCGCTCCGGCACCCTGCCGACCCACCAGATTGTGGGTATCGGCGAGGCCGCGCGTATCGCCAAGGCGGAAATGGGCGCCGAGGCCGAGCGCCTGCATGCGCTGCGTGACCGCTTCTGGACCGCCGTGAATGACATGGAGGCGGTGTTCCTGAACGGCGATCTGGAGCAGCGCGTGCCGGGGAATCTGAATATCAGTTTTGCCTACGTCGAGGGTGAGTCGCTGATCATGTCACTCAAGGATATCGCGGTATCTTCGGGTTCTGCCTGTACTTCGGCCAGCCTGGAGCCATCCTACGTATTGCGTGCGCTGGGGCTGGAAGACGAACTGGCACACAGTTCACTGCGCTTTTCCTTCGGTCGGTTTACCACTGAAGAAGAAGTCGATTACGCGGTTGAGCAGGTGCGCGCAGCAGTGAACAAACTGCGCGAATTATCGCCCTTGTGGGACATGTACAAGGATGGTGTCGATTTGAAACAGGTCCAGTGGGCGGCCCACTAACCTACTATTTGCAGCACGGCTGAAAAGGAACGGACATCATGGCATACAGTGAAAAAGTACTGGATCACTACGAGAATCCACGCAACGTCGGCAAACTCGATGCCGAGGACGCCCACGTGGGAACCGGCATGGTCGGCGCACCTGCCTGTGGCGATGTGATGCGCCTGCAGATCAAGGTCGGCGATGACGGCGTCATTCAGGACGCGCGGTTCAAAACCTATGGCTGCGGGTCGGCGATTGCTTCCAGTTCCCTGCTGACCGAGTGGGTCAAGGGCAAGACGCTGGATCAGGCGCAGGAGATCAAGAACAGCGACATCGCGGAAGAACTCGCGCTGCCGCCAGTGAAGATCCATTGTTCGGTGCTGGCTGAAGATGCCATCAAGGCAGCGATCAGCGATTACCGGACCAAGCAGGGTGCCCAGGAGTCCTGAATGGAAGCACAAGTTTCCCTGACTGAATCGGCAGCCGCGCATGTGCGCGCGCAACTGCAGGAGCGCGGGCATGGCGCAGGCATACGCGTGGGTGTGCGCAACTCCGGGTGCTCCGGGCTGGCATACGTGCTGGAGTTTGTCGATGAACCGGCCCCCGAAGACCAGGTGTTCGAAAAACATGGCGTAAAGCTGGTCATTGATCCCAAGAGCCTGCTGTACCTGCAGGGAACCGAACTCGACCTGGTTCGTGAAGGCCTCAATGTCGGCCTGAAGTTCAAGAATCCCAACGTCAAGGCCGAGTGTGGTTGCGGCGAAAGTTTCAATATCTGATTGCGTTCCGGACCTGTGACGGAATCGCGCACCCATTTTTCACTCTTTTCTCTGCCTGAGAGTTTTGCGCTGGATGGCGAAGAACTGCGCGAACGCTATCGGCGCCTGCAACAGTCGTTACATCCGGATCGCCACAGCGGTGCCGATGCGACACAGCGCCGCCTTTCGCTGCAGTACGCGGCCATGGTCAACGATGCTTTCCAGGTGCTGCGTTCGCCGGTACGCCGGGCACGGTACCTGTTGAAGCTGAACGGGGTGGATGTGGATCTGAATGCCGGCAACCAGTTGGACCCCTGTTTCCTGATGCGGCAGATGGAACTCCGCGAGTCCCTCACCGACGTGGAAGAGGCCAGCCAGCCCGAGGTGGCGATCCAGAAGCTGCGCGAGGAAATCGACGCGGAAATCGGCGAGATGGAGCGCGTGCTGGCCAGCCAGTTTGCAGACGGGCGGGCCGAGGCATTGCGCAAGGCCGCACGCCTTGTGCAGGAATTACAGTTCATGTGCAAGCTCGCCGAGGAAGCCGGGCAAATTGAATCACGATTACAGGAATCCTGAGCCCGATGTCTTTATTGCAAATATCCGAGCCGGGTCAGAGCCCCATGCCGCACGCGCGCAAACTGGGGATCGGGATCGACCTCGGCACCACGCACTCGCTGGTCGCCGTGATGCGCGACGAAAAACCGGAAACCCTGCCCGACGCAAATGGCAGCCACCTGCTGCCTTCGGCCGTGCGCTACCTGCCCGATGGCGCACCGCTGGTCGGTGCCGCGGTGCTGGCGGATGCGGCGCTGGATCCGCTGAATTCGCTGACTTCGATCAAGCGCCTGATGGGGCGGGGGGTGGCCGACCTGGAAGCTCAGAAAGCCTTGCCCGCGTACGAATTCAGTGCCGGTTCCGGGGGCATGGTGTTGCTGCACACGGCTGCCGGAAAGCGCAGTCCGGTGGAGGTGTCCGCCGAGATACTGCGCGAGTTGGCGAAGCGGGCCGTTGAGCAGGCCGGTGCGATGCCGGACGGTGTGGTCGTGACGGTGCCGGCTTATTTTGATGATGCGCAACGGCAGGCGACGCGGGATGCGGTGCGCCTGGCGGGCCTGCCCCTGCTGCGCCTGTTGAACGAACCGACGGCGGCGGCACTGGCATACGGACTGGATTCCGGCGCCGAGGGCCTGATCGCTGTGTATGATCTGGGCGGCGGTACGTTCGACATCTCGGTGCTGCAACTGACCCGCGGTGTGTTCGAGGTGCTGGCCACGGGTGGTGACAGCGCGCTTGGTGGCGATGACATGGATCAGGCCATCGTTGCCTGGTTCCTGCAGCAGTCAGGGCAAACCTCACTGCTGGACCCGGCTGCACGACGGCGCCTGCTGGACGCGGCCCGTACGGCCAAGCAGCAGCTTTCCACGCAGGACAGCGCCCGTATCGAGGTCGATTGCGGCGACCGGCAGTTGGTTGCCGAACTGTCCCGTGCGGTTTTCGAGGAACTGATTGCGCCGCTGGTGGCCCGGACCCTGCGATCCTGTCAGCGTGCGCTGCGCGATGCCGGCGCCCGACCGCAGGAGGTCGATACCGTCGTGCTGGTCGGTGGCGCCACCCGGGTGCCTGCTGTCCAGGCAGCCGTGGCCGACTTCTTCGGCAAACCGCCGCTGGCCGACCTGGATCCGGATCGCGTGGTGGCGCTGGGTGCGGCGATCCAGGCTGATGTGCTGGTGGGCAACCGGCGGGCCGATGACACCTTGCTGCTGGATGTCATCCCGCTGGCGCTGGGACTGGAAACGATGGGCGGGTTGATGGAGAAAATCGTGCCGCGGAATACCACCCTGCCGGTGACCCGTGCGCAGGACTTCACGACCTACAAGGACGGCCAGACCGCCATGTCGATACATGTACTGCAGGGCGAGCGCGAACTGGCGACCGAGTGCCGGTCACTGGCGCACTTCGAACTGCGTGGCATCCCGCCCATGGTCGCCGGGGCAGCGCGGATCCGCGTCACCTTCCAGGTTGATGCGGACGGTCTGCTCGAGGTCTCCGCTCGCGAGCAGACGCAGGGCGTGGCGGCGGAAATCCAGGTCAAACCGTCTTACGGGCTGGATGAAAAACAGATCGCGGACATGTTGCAGGAGTCCATGGCGCATGCTGCCGAGGATGTCGAGCAACGCGCCCTGCGCGAGCAGCAGGTTGAGGCAGACCAGTTGCTGGAATCCCTGGCGGCTGCCCTGGCGGCCGACGGTGAGCGCCTGCTGGATGATGCCGAGCGGGCGGCGCTGGAAGCGGAAATGGATCAATTGCGGCAGCTGCGGGGTGGGGCAGATCGGGACGCCCTGTCCGTGGCGGCCAAACGGGTGGGCGAAGCCAGTGGCACGTTTGCCCAGCGTCGCATGGATGACAGCATTCGCCGGGCGCTGGCGGGTCGAAATATCGGAGAGGTCGAGAACTGATGACACGTATCGTGTTTCTGCCGCACGTGGAGATCTGCCCGGAAGGCGCCGCGATCGAAGCCAACGAGGGCGAGTCGATCTGTGATGCGGCACTGCGTAACGGCATTGAGATCGAACACGCCTGTGAAAAGTCCTGCGCCTGCACCACCTGTCACGTGGTGGTTCGCGAGGGTTTTGATGCGTTGGGAGAGGCCGATGAACTGGAAGAGGACCTGCTTGATAAAGCCTGGGGCCTGGAGCCGGAATCACGGCTCAGTTGCCAGGCGCTGGTCGGCAAGGACGACCTGGTGGTCGAAATTCCGCGCTATACCATCAACCAGGTGTCGGAACGGCACTGACGGCCTGTCAGGCCGCGATTTACAGCGAGGTTGTCATGGAACTGAAATGGACCGACGTGCAGGAAATTGCCATTGAACTGGCGGAACGGCATCCGAATACCGCCCCGCAAACGATCAATTTCGTGGATTTGCGTAACCTGGTGATGGCTCTGCCTGATTTTAAGGATGACCCCGCCCACTGCGGCGAGAAAATCCTCGAAGCCATCCAGATGCACTGGATTGAAGAACTGGACTGACCATAATGGGCCTGTGAGCCCATGGTCCGACCGAAATTCGCGAATTTTCGTACATATTTTGTGCCCGCAGGCGTATAATGCGCGGTCGCAATTTCGGGCCTTTTGGCCCGGGTAACCCTCGGATCTTTAACGAACAACGAACGGAGTCATGACATGGCAGTGGAGCGCACTTTATCCATCATCAAGCCGGATGCGGTTGGCAAAAATGTAATCGGGCAGATCCTGTCGCGCTATGAAGGTGCCGGTCTGCGCGTGGTGGCCGCCCGCATGATGCACCTGTCGCAGGAAAAAGCCGAAGGCTTCTACGCGGAACACAAAGGACGCCCCTTTTTCGAGCCACTGGTTTCGTTCATGACCTCGGGTCCGGTGCTGGTATCCGTGCTGGAAGGCGAGAATGCCATTGCCCAACATCGCGACCTGATGGGTGCCACCAATCCGGCAGACGCGGCGGCCGGTACGGTACGCGCTGACTTTGCCCAGACCATCGACGAGAACGCGGTGCATGGCTCTGATTCGCCGACCTCCGCAGCACGCGAAATCAGTTACTTCTTCTCTGCCGAAGAAGTCTGCGACCGCACGCGCTAGGGATTGCAGCTCAGTCATGAATTCGACCGAAGCCACCCGCACCAACCTGCTGGGAATGCCGCGAGACAAGCTCGCGGCATTTTTCGTGGCGCGTGGCGAAAAGCGGTTTCGTGCCGATCAGCTGATGAAGTGGTTGTACCACCGCGGCGTGTCCGACCTGGCACAGATGACCGACCTGAGCAGCGCGTTGCGTGAACAACTGGCGCTGGATACCGAGTTTCGTTTTCCCGAGATCACCTGGAATCACGTTTCCACCGATGGCACCCGCAAGTGGCTGATCCAGGTCGAAGGCGGTGGTTCGGTGGAAACCGTGTTCATTCCGGAAGGCAAGCGCGGCACCCTGTGTGTGTCCTCGCAGGTGGGTTGTACGCTGGATTGCAGTTTCTGCTCCACCGGCAAGCAGGGGTTCCAGCACAACCTGACCGCGGCGGAGATCATTGCCCAGGTCTGGGTGGCCCGCCAGACACTGGAGGCAGCGGACACGCCCCAGTCGCCACTGACCAACGTCGTGTTCATGGGCATGGGCGAACCGCTGCTGAACCTCGATGCTGTCCTCGACGCCACATCCATCATGACGGATGACCTCGGTTACGGGTTGTCCAAGCGCCGGGTCACGGTCAGTACGGCGGGCGTGGTGCCGGGGATCGAACGCCTCGGCCGGGAGGGCGACGTGTCGCTCGCGTTGTCGCTGCACGCCG
>JBFJWR010000016.1:0-19088 GCA_041623535.1 Pseudomonadales bacterium | reverse complement strand
GGAGCGGTCGACTGCCGGACAGCCGAATCAGGAACCGCGAGAGTAATACTGGCTGCATACAGCCAGGCAGGACGGGGAGTGCGCAGCACTCCCCGAACCGGCTTCAGAGCGTGCCGAACGCCTGGTCGAAATCCTTGGCCGCAGCATCGGTGAATTCGAAGTTCTGGCGAATGTAGGCCAGCGTTTTCTTTTCGGTATCGGTGACGCCCGGGCCATCGTTGGCTGACTTGAAGAGGTCGGCGACCTCGTCCTTGGACAGCTTGCCTTCGCCACGTCCGGTGGTGTGCTTGCGGGCCAGTTCCAGCAGCTCTTTTTCGTACTTTTCGCCATCAATGGTTTCGTATGCCATGAAATTTCAGTCCTGTGTGGTGATTGAATCAGTGAGTCTGTACTGCCGACCGATTCTGGCCAGCAGTAATCCGATGCCTGTTATATCATAACGATATTCTTGGTCGCCAGAATATTGCCAAATGTAAATGTGCCCCTGGTTTTTGGGCCACCATTCGGAACAAATGCTGGAATGACCAGTCTGAGTTCGCTTTCCGGGGTCGAACCTGAATCCCGACGGACTCGTTCAAAGGAGAAGCCAGGCATGGCGCGTATCGCGATAATCGGTTCCGGGATCAGTGGTCTTTATTCCGCTCATACGCTGGGGCGAAACGGGCACGATGTGGTGCTGTACGAAGCGGCTGAATACCTGGGCGGGCACACCAACACCCACCACGTCGAAATGGATGACGGGCAGTGGTCGGTGGACTCGGGGTTCATTGTCTTCAACCAGGCGACGTACCCCCTTTTCATACGCTTCCTGGACGAGTTGGGCGTGGCTTCGCAGCCGGCCCCCATGAGTTTTTCGGTGCATTGTGCTGCCAGTGGGTTCGAGTATGGCTCGGCAGACCTGCGCAGCCTGCTGGCCCGGCCACGCAACCTGGTGGATCCGCGTTTCTACCGCATGGTGCGCGACATCTTCCGCTTCAACCGCGAAAGCAGGCAGTTCACGTCCGGCGAACTGGCCGGCACTCTGGGGGATTGCCTCAGGCGGCGAGCTTACTCGGCAGATTTCCAGCGTTTTTATATCCTGCCCATGGCGGCTGCCATCTGGTCCGCGCCGGTAGCACAGATCACTGAATTCCCCCTCGGGCATTTCGTGCGCTTCTTTCGCAATCATGGGCTCCTGTCCGTGTCGGGCGATGTGCAATGGCGCACGGTGACCGGGGGGAGTGACAGTTATGTCCGCGCGTTTGCGCGCTGCTTTTCGGGCCGCGTCAGACTGGCTACGCCGGTGCGTGGCCTGGTACGGGATCCGGCCGGTGTGCGTGTGCTGGATGCGCGGGGCGAAACGGATCAGTTCGACGAGGTGATCCTGGCCTGTCACAGCGACCAGGCCCTGGAGATTCTCGGCAGTGGCGCAACGCCGGGTGAGCGCCGTGTCCTGGGCGCAATTCCCTACCAGCACAACCGGGCGATACTGCATACGGATGTTTCCGTCCTGCCGCACAGTCGCGCTGCCTGGTCTGCATGGAATTACCGGCTTACCGAGAACAGTCAGGAGCGTGCAACACTCAGTTACTGCATGAACCGATTGCAGTCGCTGGCGGCGGCGGAAACTTTCGTGGTGACGCTCAATGACACCGGGCTGATTGATCCCGACCGGATCCTGCGCGAGATCGATTACGCTCACCCGGTATACGATCCGCCCAGCGATGCCGCGCGCTCAGAGTGGGCGGCGATCTCCGGGCGGGAGCGCACGCATTTCTGCGGCGCCTACTGGTTCAGTGGATTTCATGAGGATGGGGTGCGCAGTGCAAAACGGGTGTGCGAACAGATTGGCGCAGCGCGCGAGCAGGTCGCGGCGTGAATGCTCCTGGCAGCCGGGTCGGATTCGGCGAGGTGCGTCATGCGCGCCACGAACCCCGGACGCATGCATTCGCCTATCCGGTATTCATGCCGCTGCTGGACTTGTCCGAGTTGGACCGGGTGTTTCGCGGCCGCTGGCTGTGGTCCGTAAATCGTCGCAACCTGGCGGCGTTCCACCGCGCGGATTATCTCGGCGATCCGCAGTGCACACTGGCGGATACGGCCTGGGAGCGGGTAGAAGCCAGTCTCGGGCCACAGGAGCGCGGCCGGGTTCTGTTGCTGGCCAACCTGCGTTACTTCGGTTATTGCATCAATCCGATCGCGATGTACTTCTGTCTGAATCCGGCGGGCGAACCGGTTGCCATGCTGGCTGATGTCACGAACACACCCTGGGGTGAATCGGATTGCTACGTGGTGCCCATGACGGTTGATGGGGAGGTGAGGAACCACCTTTCGGACAAGATCCTGCATGTTTCGCCTTTCATGGGCATGGAGCAGCAGTACCGCTGGAATATTCGCCTGACCGGCACGGAGTTGTTCGTCGGCATTGCCAGCAGCGAAAGCGGTGGGCGCAAGTTCGACGCCTCGCTGCGACTGGCATTGCGACCGCTGGACGGGAAGTCACTGGCCGTGGCCCTGGCCCGCCACCCGTTCATGACCGGCAGGGTGGTGCTGGGTATCTACTGGCAGGCACTGAGATTGAAACTGAAGGGCCTGGCCTACGTGCCGCACCCGCGGGAAATATCAGCAAAACAGCAAGGAGCTGAATGATGAGTGCAGACGCGATGGTTACCACTTCAGCCTCGTACGGGCTGTCCGTGCGCTGGTTCAGCGGCCGGTTGCGCAGCGCGCTGCTGCGCCGCTTTGAAGACTTGCAGTGGGGCAGCCTGGAAGTACGCGAAACCGGGCGCTCACCGCGGCGGTTTGGCACGCAGGGTGCGTCGGAACCGAGCGTTGTGCTGACGGTGAATGATCCGGCAACCTGGGCCTACGTGGCGCTGGGGGCGGATATTGGCGCGGGCCAGTCCTATGCGCTGGGCATGTGGGACACATCCGACCTGCGGGACACCATGCGCATCTTCCTGCGCAACGAGTCGGTGCTGAGTGGCATTGAGTCCGGCTGGTCCAGGCTGAGCATGCCGCTGTATCGCTGGGTGCATCGCAACCGGGACAACTCGCAGGCCGGCAGCCGGCGCAATATCGCAGCGCACTACGATCTTGGAAATGATTTTTTCGGTACCTTCCTCGATGAGCAACTACTGTATTCGGCAGCTGTTTTCCCCACCCCGGAAACCTCCCTGGAGGACGCCCAGGTGGAGAAGATGGACCGTATCTGCCGCAACCTGGACCTGCAAGCCGGGCAACGCGTGCTCGAGATCGGCAGTGGCTGGGGCGGCTTTGCCCTGCATGCGGCGAGTCGCTACGGGGTGCATGTGCGCACCATCACACTTTCACAGGAACAGTTTGCACACACCCGGCAACTGGTCGCGCAGCATGGCCTGAGCGATCGGGTTGAGGTGCAACTGGTCGACTACCGTGACCTCGAAGGGCAGAGCGTGTACGACCATGTTGTTTCCATCGAAATGATCGAGGCGGTCGGACACCGGCACATGGCGACTTACCTGTCCACCATCGATCGCCTGTTGCGTCCCGGCGGGGGCGTCATGATACAGGGCATCACCTTTCCGGACCGTGGCTTTGAACGGTACCTGAAAATGTCCGATTTCATCCGTCATTTCATTTTTCCGGGCGGTTCGCTGGTGTCACTGCGCCAGGTTCTGGATGCCGCCGCGGTAGCGACGCGGCTGGAGATGCAGCACCTTGAGGACATCGGCCAGGACTATGCGCTCACCTTGCGGGAATGGGCGGCGCGTTTCCAGGCGACCCGCGGTACTTTGCCCGAGCCTTACCAGGATGCGGCATTTCAGCGTCTCTGGCTGTTCTACCTGCAAAGCTGCGAGGCCTGTTTCCTGGAACGCCGTACCAGCGCGGTACAGATTGGTTTTCGCAAGGCAATGCAATGAAGGGAATGTTGCCCGTTGCGTATCGGCAGCGTGCGATGAACGTACTGCCACGCTGGTTCCTGTTGCTTTTTTTCGCCAGCGTGCTGAGTGCCTGCGTTACCCACCAAAACGCGCCGGCCGATGCAGTGGAACTGCCTGAAAGCGGGTTTCGCGTGATTGCCGGGCAAACATATACGCCGGCCGACTGGCCGCAGGAACTGCACGCGGATATCTACCTGCCGCAACAGGAAGGCGCGAAGCCGGCCGTGTTGCTGGTGCACGGTGGTGGCTGGGAGCGTCGCTCTCCCGAGGACCTGGTCTTCGTCGCGGAAACCCTGGCAGAGGCTGGTTTCGTGGTGTTCAACGTGGCTTACCGCTTTGCGCCGCAGCACCAGTTTCCAGCACAGTTGCATGACCTGCAGGTTGCGATGCAGTGGATACACAGGCATGCGGATCAGTACCAGGTGGATGTGCAGCAGATCGGGGCATTTGGCTACTCCTCCGGTGCGCACCTGGTCAGCCTGCTGGGCGTGGTGGCAGGCACGGGGGACGCTTTGGACCAGCCCCATGGCGGCCCGTTGTCCCGGCCGGCTGCGGTGGTGGCGGGCGGTACACCCAGTGATTTGCGCAAGTTTCCCGCGGGACGCCTGGTGCCACAATTTCTCGGTGGCACCCTGGCCGAAATTCCACAAGTCTTTGCCGCAGCGTCCCCGGTTTACCATGTGCATCGTGGCGCACCACCGTTTTTTCTCTATCACGGCACCATGGACTACCTGGTGCCGGTTGATCATGCGACCGATTTTGCCACCACTCTGGAAGCACATGGCGTGGTGGTTGAAACCTACCTGATGCATCTGCGAGGGCATGTGACTGCCTTTTTGACCAGTGGCCATGCAGTGCGGGCGGCAGCACGGTTTTTGCGAAGCAACATGGCGCCGGTCGATCTGGCGACCTGTGTCCGGACCGGCAGTCAGGGAGACCGGTGCGTGACCGGGTGGCTGGCCGGGGCAGGCTTTCGGTCTGAAAGAGTCGCGCTGATCCGCTAGACTGCAGGCACTATCCATTAACCGGTGACAGACGTAATCTCCATGCAAGCACCCCAGATACCAGCTGACGAGGCGCAGCGATTTGAACGCCTGCAGGCGTTGAATGTGCTGTTTACCCCTGCTTCGCAGGGGTACGACGAGATCACCCGGCTCGCACGCCTCCGTTTCGGGACGGCGATTGCCCTTGTCTCCCTGATTACCGAAGACCAGCAGTGGTTCAAGTCGTCGGACGGTCTGGATGCCTGTAGCACCAGCCGGGACATTTCGTTCTGTGGACATGCAATCCACGGTACTTCCGTATTCGTGGTCGAAGATGCGCGGCTGGATGAGCGCTTTGCAGATAATCCGCTGGTAACCGGTCCGCCGTTTATCCGTTTTTATGCCGGCTATCCCCTGCGCACGCATCCGGGTTCGGCGCTGGGCACCCTGTGCATCATCGACACCGAGCCACGTACTTTCGGTGCCAGTGAAATCAGTCAACTCGAGCGTTTTGGCCGGGTGGCAGAGAACGTCCTGCTGGAACGGGAGCAGACTGTTGAACTGGCGATCGATAGCCTGGCCAGGCAGCGAACCGGTGGCACCAGGCTCTGGGACCTGGTTGATCCGATCACCGGAAACTGGAACTCGACCGGTTTGGAAGTCCTTCTGGAGCCCACCCTGCAGCAGGCGCAGGACCTGGGTGAGCAAGTGGGCGTGTTCAGGGTGGGGCTCTCGGGGCAGCCTGACATTGAGAACCTGGAGGATGATACGGCATCGCGCCGAGTGATCCGGGAGGCGACCCGCAAGATGCGGCTCACGGCCCCGCCCCATACCGCGCATTTTCATAACGGCCGGGGCGGCCTGGCGATGCTGACCCGTACGGCCAAGGCCGAGCAGATTCCGCTGATTGCCCGGTCCGTGACACAGGGCCTGCATGACCCGCTGGGCTGGGATTTGCTCGACCTGCGCCCGCCCAGTTTCCTGCTTGAAAAGCGCTCAATCGACCCGGCAGATCGCTCTGCTGCGGACGCAGTGCGCGCCTTTATTGGATCCGCGTAAGCGAAAACGCAGGCACGATAATGACCGGGCAGTGGGCCCGGTTGGAAACTGTTTGGGTAGCGATGTGGATGTGGCAGCTGCGCTGCCTGGTCTCAGTTCAATGCCAGGACGGTGTTGAACGCCGGAGACGGATCAGGTGCCCGGTAATTCCTCGGTATTTTCCTTGGTATCCGATTCAGTTTCGGTTTCGGCGCCATCTACCGGTGATTCGGCGACTGCTGAGCCGTCTTCCGATTCCGGTGCGTCTGCATCTGCTTCGGTTTTCTTGGCCTGGCGACGCGCACGCTTCTCATCCGCTTTCTTCTTTTTTTCCAGTTCTAACTGGCGTTTTGCGTATGAATGCGTGTTTCGCGCCATGAATTGGCTCCAGAAAAAAGAGGGGGGAAGTTTGTCACCACTTCACCAGTCAGGCCGGCTGACGCCAGCCCGACTGGCAAGGTAGTGTCGGGATCGAAATCCGCGATCAGGCAGCCTTGAGGTTGCCTGCAGCCGTTTTGCCACGCTCAGAAATGACGTCGTAGCTGACAGCCTGGTTTTCTTTCAGCGTAGCCAGACCGGCTTGCTGAACAGCGCTGATGTGAACAAACACATCTTTGCCGCCGTCGTCTGGCTGAATGAATCCGAAACCTTTATCGGGGTTAAACCACTTTACTGTACCTGTAGCCATAATCGGCCTCCATAGTTAATTTCCGCGCGCAAATCGGGCGCGGCGCCGAACAATCGCATTTTATTGGGTGACTTTAGACATAGCCCTGATAGGGCAAAAGGCTGGCAGACAGGCCAATTGGGATCGCCAGTCCAAGTTACGCACTTAGCGCTGGAATTGCAAGTCCTTATTGCCTATCGCTTTATTGCCGTTGCAAAGAAGCCGCATGGTTCCGCTGCCGGTCAGTGCCCGAACAGTCGCGTTCTAGGCTTTCTTTTCCCGGGCCAGGAGCATGGCGTCTGCATAGCGATAGGCGGCGGCTGCCATTTCCACCATGTTCATTGCAGGCACTCCGGGACGGGCCGGGGACGTCAGCAGTCCGGTCAGCGCCTGGCCGGCGAGGACGTCGCGAACCGTGACGGATTCATTGGCATTGTTTTCAGTAGTCATGTGGGTATACCTGTGTGCTTGAAAGCGACGGGCGGCGTGGTCGAATATCAATTCGATTCGCCGGGATGGGAAGGGCGTTTCTATTGATGCGCGAAAAGCGCGGAATCGTCGTTCATTTATTATACTCTCGTGCGATGGCGTGACCTAGCGGTGTTTTCGTCGTGCAGACCCCTCAGCGCTGATTTTTCGCTAAGCTGAAACCATTGTTACCGGAACCACCCGCATGCAGGCCGACGAATTTGAATGCGTCATTCACAATCTTCCCGGCGCAGTATTCCGCTGCCTGCCCGACAGCAGTTGGACGCTCTGTTTTGTCAGTGAGGGCATCAAGGATCTGACCGGCTATCCGGCCTCGGATTTTCTCTACAATGCCCGGCGCTCCCTGCAGGACATCGTGCACCCTGATGACTGGGACGGCGTGCGGGACCGGATTCTGGCCAGGATCACCGCACAGAAAAATTTCTCCGAAGAGGTGCGACTCGTCGACAGCCAGGGCGGGGAGCGCTGGGTGTATGTTAAGGGGCAGCCAGTCTGCGATCTCGATGGCGGCGTCCTGTTCGTGGACGCCGCCCTGATCGACATTACGGCGCGCAAGCTCGCCGAAGCGGAATTGCTGCAGCAGAAGGCCAACATCCAGAGCGCCATGGCCAATATACCCGGTATTGTCTATCGCACTGCCCTCGGTAAAACCTGGACCATAGAGTTTGTCAGCGACGGCGTGGAAGACCTCTTCGGTGTGCCGGCGCAGAAACTCGTTGGCAAAAGCCTGGAGGTTTATGGCCAGTTCGTGCACCCGGACGACCTGGAACGGGTTGCCGCGAAGATCATCGAAGCCGGCGCCAAGGTACAGGGTTATGAAGTCCACTATCGCGTAAAGACGCGGGATGGTGGCTACCGCAATGTCTATGAGAAGGGCCAGGCGCGCGAACGTGCCGCGGATGGTCGCCGCTTTCTCGATGGCGTGATCCTGGATCTATCGCGGGTTTGCTCGTAAAACGATTCCTGATCGAAAGTGCAACCGCAGTGGCCGCTGCGGCCAGTTACCGGCTTTCGACGGTGGTTCCGTCCGAAATACGCTCGCTTGGATGCAGTACCACTGTGTCGCCGGCCGCGAGGCCGTCGATTAACTCGGCCGTTTCCCCGTTGTTGTGACCGATGGTGATGCGGGTTTTCCTGGCAATGCCGTTTTTCACAGTGAATACAGTCCAGGAGCCCGCTTCGCGGAACAAGGCAGCCGTTGGTACCTGTAGCACCGAGTTGCTTTCCCAGAGGGTGATGGCGGCTTCGATCCGGTAGCCGTGCCCCAGTTGTCGCCATTTTTCGTGTGGATCTGTCAGGTCGATAATGACGTTGACCCGTTGCTCCTCAATGCCCAGTGCGGATACCTTGGTGAAACCAAAAGGCTCGACGCGGCGTACGCGACCCTGCAGCGGTCGTTCCCCACCCCACCCGGTCACCACGACGGCAGCGCCCTGCCGCACCTGCACGGCATCGCGGGAAAGCAGGTCAACGACCAGTTCCATGTTCGCCGGATCGCCCAGTTCCATGATCGGTGTGCCGGAGGCAATCACTGTTTCACTGGCCTGTAGCAGGCGTAGGATGCGCCCGGTCA
Source organism: Pseudomonadales bacterium (assembly GCA_041623535.1). Classification (GTDB taxonomy): domain Bacteria; phylum Pseudomonadota; class Gammaproteobacteria; order Pseudomonadales; family JBFGWM01; genus JBFJWR01. The sequence goes on along the minus strand of JBFJWR010000016.1, from coordinate 10,436 downwards.
CGGGCGAGATCAGCTTGATTATTCCCCCGTTATCGGCCTTGCCTGTTTCGGGGCCGGCCAGTACGGCCTGTGCATTTTGCAGCTCGGCGGCACGCATCTGCTCGGTGGCACGCGCCGCAGCCTGCGCCGCGTGTGCGGTCCTGAGAGCCAGTTCCACCCGATCCAGGTCGGCCTGGGACAGGCTGCCACGCTCCGCCATGAGGCGGGCACGCTGCATTTCGGACTCGGCAAATTTTACCTCCGCGCCTGCCTTGAGGCGTTCCGCCCGGGAGAGTGACAGGGCAGCTGTCGCACTGCGCACCATGGCTTCGGCCTGATTCCGGCGACGACTGTCCAGGAAGTCCGGATCACTGGGCAGCAGTTGCGCCAGGACGCTTTCTCTGGCGATCACCTCGTCACCAACATGTTGCTCGATACGCAGCAGGTGGCCGGTCACCGGTGCCGATACCACGTAGACGTCGTGTATCCGTGTATGCCCCTCAGCCTGAACCAGCATCTGCATTGGCGCCTCGCGCACCTCGGCGAAATCGACCGGCACAGGTTTGGGCAGGAATGCATAAAAAAAGAATGCCAGCAGGCCAAACGCCAGCGCCGGAAGGAGGATTCTTTTGAACAGTCTGCGTTGCATGTCACTCCCTGGTTTTGAGTACGGCGATGAGATCCAGCTGGTCCACGCGTCGACGCACCAGCAGGCCCGAAGCGACAGCAGCGAGAATCACCACCAGTGCCGCGTAGCCATAGGTCGCCGGGTTGATGATAAGCGGAATACGAAACAATTCGGTATCGAAAGAGTGCACCATCCAACGCGCCAGCAGGTGGCCCAACAGGGCGCCCAGTGGCAGCGCTAGCAACGTCAGCAGGGTCAATTCGCCGAGCAGGATGTACGACACCTCGCCGCGGCTCAGGCCCAGCACTCGCAGGCTGGCCAGCTCGCGACCCCGTTCGGAAAGAGAAATACGCGCGCTGTTATATACAACACCGATGGCGATCAATGCCGCAAACAGGGTGTTGAACAGGGTGAATGTGCCGAGAATCTCCTGCAGGGTCTGGTCGAAAGCCTGTTGTGCCTCTTCCTGCAGCCCGATGCCCGCGACCACCGGGGTGTTCTTGAGGGCGCGGTACAGGTTCGCCCGCTGATCGGAATCAACCCGCAGGTAGGCGCCGGAAATAACGGCTTCTTCCCGCATCAGGCGATTGAGCGCTGCAAGGTCCATGTATGCTGATGTGCCCAGGTAGGTTTGCACAATGGCGCTGACCGGCAGGTCACCCACCGGTCGCCGGCCCTCGGTGACCTCCACATGCACGAGGTCGCCCACCCGCACCTGCAACAGTTCTGCCAGCTTGTCCGATAGCACCAATCCTTGCCCCGGAATCTGCACTGGCTGCAAACGGGTATCCACAAGACGGCTGAGACTGGCTGCAGGGGGCAGCCCGACAATGGCCTCGCGTCGCCGGATCGTGCCGTGGCGCAGGGTGGCACGGACCGCGCGGTACGGTTCTGCCTGCATTACGCCCGGTGCATGACGCAGGTCATGCAGGGCTCGTGCATTGCGGGGTTCCACGAAATGCACACTGACGTCCTGCCGTTCAATGACGTTAAAACTGACATCGATCATGTACCGCACGGAATCCAGGGAAAAACTCGAGGCAATCAGCAGGCCCATCGACATGGCGATTCCCAGCGTGGTCAGCGCAGACTTCTGCGGCCAGCGATAGATGTGTCGCAGGATCATCCGGGTGGGCTGGTCCATCCAAATGGCCATGGACTCGATCCAGCGTGTCGAGCGGCTGTAATCCGGTGGCGGTGGGGGAGCCATTGCGATCGCGGGGTCCAGGCGCATGACGCGCAAAACGGCAGATGCTGTGCCCAATGCCGCGATAGCAAGGCTGAAAGTGGTGGCGACGAAAAACACTTCTGCGGGAGCACGAAAAATAAGGAACGGAAACTTGAAATACTCCATGTAAAGTACGGCCAGTCCGCGTCCCAGCCACAAGCCAAGCACCATGCCCAGCAAGATGCCGAAGAAGGTAATCAGCAATACCAGTTTCAGGTAATGGCGCCCCACGTACCCCGGCTCGTATCCAAATGCCTTGAGCAGCCCGATCTGCTCGCGCTCCGTATCAATGATTCTGCTGATCACCATGTTCAGAAGGAAGGCCGCAACCAGCAGGAAGATGGGCGGCAGCAGACGCCCCATCACTTTCAGTTGCTGGATTTCATTCGACAGGAACTGATCCGAAACCTGCTGGTCCCGGCCATAGGCACCCGGGGACCCGTAGGGTTTCAGCAGGCGGTCCAGCGTTTCAATCAGGCTCTGCTGGCGGCCGCCGGGCGAATGCAGGATGAGCGCCTCGTTGAAGGCATGGTGCAGGTCATACGCTTCAGCCAGTGCGCGCCGGTTCATCCACGCTACACCAAAGCGCCGGTCGTCGGGGACGATCTCACCTGGTCCGATCGCATACACGTATTCCGGCGAAAGGACCGTGCCGATGATCGTCAGGCGCTTGCGGGTGCCATTGAGAATTGCATGCAGGTGGTCGCCGTTCCGCAGGCCATGGGCGCGGGCAAATGACTCCAGAAGCAGGATCTCATCGGGGTGTCGAGGATCAAAATAGCGACCGCTGCGCAGTACGATATCGTTGATGATGGCCCGGCGTTTCTCGGGCAGCGAGATGAGCACACCGGTAACCGGCGCCTCGGCACCGGCAATGTCCAGTACCGCACCCACCCGAACGCGCGATTCCGCACGGCGCACGCCCGGCAGTCCCTGGATCGTTTCCAGCAGCGCCTCTGGCACGCGCTTGGCCGGCGCGATGACGTCCGCAAATCGATAGCGCTCGTAATAGGCGTGGCGTGTCTCTTGCAGAGACAGCAGCATGCCGCTGGACATCACATACATGCCCACACCGCAGGCGATAACAATCGCGATCGCAAATGCCTGGCCTTTCATGTGCCAGAGATCCCGCAACAGCTTGCGATCCATGGGGTGCAGGAACTGGAACATTACGGCACTCACCAACTCAACCGGGAAGGTTCCAGGCGTTCCCGGTTCACCCGTATATCGGCGATGCGTCCGTCCGCCATGCTGAGCACCCGGTCTGCGATGGCTGCAATGCTCGCATTGTGTGTGATCAGGATCGTGGTTGTTTTGAGTGCCCGGTTCGCCTCCAGGATCGCTTCCAGTACAATGATCCCGGTGGCGATATCGAGTGCACCGGTGGGTTCGTCGCAGAGCAGTACATTGGGTTGCTTGGCGATAGCCCGGGCGATAGCCACGCGTTGCTGCTCGCCACCGGAAAGCTGGGCCGGGAAATGATCCAGGCGTCGGCCCAGGCCGACCATTTCCAGAGCCTGCTCGGGCGACAGTGGATTGTCGGCAATGTCAGTGACCAGCATGACGTTCTCACGGGCGGTGAGGCTGGGGATCAGGTTATAGAATTGAAATACGAACCCCACGTGTTCGCGGCGATAGGCAGTCAGGTCGTGGTCGCCAAAGGCGGTAAGTTCGCGGTCATCGAAAAACACCTGCCCGGATGTGGGGGAGTCCAGCCCGCCGAGCACGTTCAGCAGCGTGGATTTGCCACTGCCGGACGGGCCGAGCAACACCACCAGTTCGCCGCGCGGGACGTCGAGATCGATTCCGCGCAGCGCGCATACTGCAGCATCGCCATGGCCATAGATTTTGGTCAGCCCCCTGACATGAAAAGCGGAAGAGTCGGCAGTAGCCATGAGCGGATTCCGGTCATCTGGCAGCGGTACTCCTCACTCTAGCGCGCCAATCAGCCGGGTGTCACCGCGCGCTGACGGAGCCGCGAGCGTTGGGCCACGAGTAAGGTCAGAAGCTGAAGGTGTAGAGCACATCCACGGCACTGCCGATGCCGCTGCTGGCCTCCAGGAACAATTGCGGCAACATGCGGTAGCGCAGGGTCAGGGTGTTGGTGGCCTCGAAGCCAGAGATTCCGTAGCGTACAAACAGGCGCGGCGAGAGGTAGCCACTGGCATAGACACCCGCACCACCATCATCGTTGGTGGTGCCAACCTCAAATTGCGATATGCCCAGCCGGTCGGCCATGCGTTCGCCGATACTTTCGCCGCCGCGCAAGCCCAGTGACAGGATGGCGGAGGACAACAGGCGGCTGTCCTCCGAGGTGCCGCTGCCCAGTGGCTTGCCAAGAACCAGCCAGGACAGGATTTCCTCTTCCGGCATGCCCGGCTCAGAAAACAGCGTGACCACCGGGTTGGATGCCGGTCCCTTGATGCGCACACCGGCAACCACCTGCTCAAGCGGTCGTATGGCTTCTGCATCGATCCATGGTTCGCGCAGCGCACCGCGGAAATCGAGAATACCGCGACGTATTTTCAGGCGCTGGCCATAGGCCCGGTAGCGACCGTCCTTGATCTGGATGCGCCCGCGACCCCGGGCAGTGGGGGTGTGCAGCTCTTCCATTTTCAGGCCGCCGGTCAGGAAGCCGTTCACACCAAAACCGGCGAACTGCAGTTCCTTGCCCAGTTCCAGTGCGAACGAAGTCCTGATGTTGGCAAACGGCAGCGGGCGTGGCGGCGGTGGCTCGGGGGGTGCTGGCACCAGCACCACGTCGTCGGACAGGCGCACGGTTTCGCCGCTGTATCCGGGCATGCGGATCTGGCCGCGCAACACCTCCGCGCTGCCATCGGCCTGCAGCAGTTCGGGGGAGAGAACGGCTTTCAGCCGGGTGTTCAGCTCCAGGCTGGTATGGCCGCCGAACTGGGCCTGCAACTGCTCGCCGGCAAGCTCGGTTTCCAGTCGCCAGGAGTCATCGCTCCAGGTGGCCTGACCCTGTATGGTTCCGCGCCCCGCGAATGTCTGGCCGCCGGCCGCGGCTTCCTCACCCTCGCGGGTGTCGAAGTCGCCTGTGAACTCCAACTGGTCTCCGGCAATCGTCGCCCTGACCTGTAGTGCGCTGATCTGCAGGGGCAGCGTGGCGCCGCTGACGTTCACGTCAGCAAGCTGCAGGGTGCCATGCGCCAGCGGGCGCCCGCGCGTCCCGGACAGGACCAGGTCGGCATCAAACTGGCCGGCGAGCTTTTCCACGCCGCTGAGCAGCGGCCGCAACGGCGCCAGTTGCAGCCCCCGAACACTGGCATGTCCGGACAGCGATTCATCGGCGCGCGGCAGCACCAGCGTGGCATCCACGGTGCCCAGGGATTCCGAAAGCAAAGTCAGCTGCGTCTGCACCTGCGCCTGGTTTGCAGACCCTTCCAGTGAAACCCGGGAATAACTGTGTACGATCGGATGTCGTTCATCGGCGGTAGCCAGCCTGAATGCTCCGGGGCCGCCCGCCAGCTGAAACTGCAGCTCCGGGGCAGCGCCTGCCCAGCGCAGTTCGGCACCGCCTGAGAAAGTATCCTCGATCTCCAGGCCGGGCGGGAATCGGGATGCCCAGATCGCTGGCTGTATTTGCGGCACATCGATATGGGTCACACTGCCAGGGGTCAGCATGGTGCTCTCTTCCCGCACGCAAACCTTTGCCCCGCTGTTGGAAATGCAGTGCGCGTCCAGGAAACGCAGGGTGCCCGTCCGCGCGATCCAGTGCACGGTGGCCGGAGCGGTGAGCTTCCAGTCCAGCAGGTCAGGCGACCGAACGGTGGCGGCTTCGGTGCGCACCTGGACATTGCCGGTGGCGCTGTCCAGCATGGTGACCAGGCTGCTGCTCAGCGCGCTGTCCGGGCCCTCCCCGTGCAGCGTGGTGCGAAATTCCGCCGCGCTGCCTGTGACCTGAACACGCGCGCCTGCCAACGGCAGCACGGGCGGCAGGCCGGTGAGATCCTGCAGTTGCGCCTGCAGGTCAAGGCGCGGCACCTTGGCCAGCGTAATCGCGCCTGCAACGTGACCGTGCCGGGCACTGATGTCGGCCATGCCGGGCTGCTCTATTTGCGCATCCAGTTGCAGCCTCGGTTCGTCGAAAGGACCGTTTAACCGGATGGTCGCTGCCAGCGCACCTCGCGCTGCAGGATTCAGTTTGCCAAGGTCGGCGATTTTCGCGTGACCGGCCAGTGCCAGGTCTGGTAGCACCGTGCCCCGCAGTTGCAGGCCGACCGGGCCGGCATCGCCAGTGAACGAGTCCAGTCGCACACGCAAGCCCGTGGCGTTCTGGTGCAGCGCCAACGCTGCCTGCAACGAGAACGCCTGATCCTTTACGGTTCCCTTTGCCTGTCCGACGCGCAGGTCCAGTTGTGTTTCTTCCGCCTTCCTGAGCAACCTGGTTGATCCGGTAATCTCCGTGCTACCCGGTACGCCCGGCAGCCACTCGGCGAGTTCGCGGGTGCGGAAGCCAAAATCGCCGCGCGCACTGAGGTCGGTGCTCCACGCCAGTTCGCCGGCCCATTGCAGGGTCGATGCCTGCTGGTCGGACTGGTATTTCAGAACCAGTTTGTGTGCTGCGCCGGGCGTCAGTCGTGTGCCGGCGCTGATCTGGCCGGCCGGCAGTTCGGGTTGCCCCGGGATGCGCATTTGCTCTGCGCGGGTGCGCAACGCGAGCTGCATGTCGGCTGGTGTGCCTTGCAGTTCAAGCGCAAGTTTGGTGAAGAGCCCACTGAACGCATCAGTGCCAAGGGCGAGACGCGGTACTGCCAGGTCGGCGCGGAATTGCAGCGGTTCGGCAAGTGCTTGCACTTCGAGCGTGGCATGCGCGGGGGTTTCGCCAGCCAGGGACAGCTTGCCCAGCAGTTTTTCCAGGTTACCGGAGAGCTCAATCTGCAGTTCGGCCCGGTCCGCTTTCAGGATGTCGTGCAGCACGTCCGGCAACTCGGTTGCCAGGTTTGCGGATACCTGTAGCGGCCAGGGTCGGGCGAACCGAAAAGCGCCGTTCATCTGGAGCTGCCGTTCCGATTGCGCGAGCTGCAGGTTTTCAATCTGCAGCTGGCGCCCCCGCATGCGCGCGGCGAGGCGAATTTCGTTTACTTCATGCAGCGCAGAGTCGCTGCCGTCCTGTATGCGCCAGTCGATTTGCCGAACGTGCAATGCCCCGATTTCAACCGGTAATGGCAGCAGGAATTCCAGTGGGCTGGTAGGTGACTGCTTCCCGGAATCTGACGAAGATTGGCCATGCACGCCTTCGGCATCGATCTGCGACAGGCACAAAGTCGCGCGCCACAGGCAGTCGGCCTGTCCGGTCAGTTGCAGTCGATCAACACGCAGACGTAGGGTGCTGTTCTGCCACGTCAGTCCATCGAACTGCAAGCCGTCCGCCAGCGTGCCCCGCATGGTATCCCAGCCCAGTTCAGGTACCTGCTGGCGTGCCTTGTCAGCCAGCCACAGGCTGCCGGCTTCGGTAAACAGCAGCACGAAACAGCCAAGCAGTAGCACGGCCAGCAACGAGAATGCGGTGCCGAATACCGCCACCAGTCCGCGGGTGAGCGGCTTCACAGGTCGGGGCCCAGGGAAAAATGCAGGCGCACGGTGTTCTCGTCCTCGTCGACACCAAACGCAAGATCAAGCCGCACCGGTCCGACCGGGGACAGCCAGCGTGCACCTCCGCCGAAGCCGACCTGGTACGGGTCCGAGGGCGTATCAAATGCCCCGCCACCATCGATGAAGATTGCCGCCCGCCAGTCCGGCGCCACCGGCCAGTCCAGTTCGGCGCTGCCGACCAGCAGCTGGCGCCCGCCGATGACCTCGCCACTGGCGTCTTTGGGGCCCAGTGACTGGTAGTCAAAGCCACGAATGCTGCGGTCGCCGCCAGCGAAAAAACGCAGCGACGTCGGGGTGTCTGCAAACCGGTCGGTGAGCACTGCACCGGCATCCAGTCGCAGGTGCAATCGCGAATCTGCATAAAGCGTGCGCAGCCAGCGGGTTCCCAGGTGAACCCGTACCAGCGACAGGTCGGAGACGAAACTTTCACTGGCACCCTGTAGTTCGATAAAGACTCGGTCGCCCCAGGTGGCCAGGGCTCCACCCTGGCGACGGGTGCGGGACCAGTTGGTGCCGGGGATCAGTAACAGCGTCTTGCCCTGGTCATTGCCGGTATCAAACGATTCCTGCTCGAGACGCAGGAAGTGCACGGAATCCCAGCCCAGCAGCGCCATGCGCCGGTACTGTATCGCCGTGCGCAGGCGCTCGCTCTGGTGATCGTCGATATCCTCGTCCAGCCAGTTCAGGTTGAATTCGAGCGCGCGTTTGATCGGGGGGAGCATCGGGATGGTGTAGGCGCTGTCAAACTGGCTGCGTGCTGCCGATACATCCAGGCTGGTGCGCAGGGAATGTCCGTTGGCTCCCAGCCAGGGTTTTTCCCACGCGAAGCGCAGCCTGGGGCCGGTATCCGTGGAGATGCCCGGGCCCACGCTGAGAGCATTCTTTTCCCGTGGAGCCACGTTGATCCGGGACCGTACGCTGCGACTGGCCGCCTCGACTTCGGTCGTGACTTCAATGCGTGAGAAAAAGTGCGTGTCCTGCAGAATGCGTTCCAGTCGGTGGACCAACTCCGTATCGAACGGGTCACCAATGGTCCAGGGCAGGTAGCCCTCCATCAGTTCCGGGTCGATCTGTGCCCCGTCAAAACTTGTTTCACCAAAGGTATAGCGGATGCCACTTTCAATGCGCAGGTCGAGGTGCACCTGGCGGGTGGCCAGGTCGACCCGTGCCTCTTGTGATTTGATGTAGTGCTCATGGAAGCCACGCCGGCGCAGCAGTTCCCGCACTCCGCGCTTGGTGTCATCCCAGCGGCCGTGGTGAAATACGTCGCTGCGGTCCAGCTTCCAGCGCTGGCGCAGCAACTTGTAGGTGCCATCGTCGGCGGCATCTCCGGCGACGACGAACGTGATGTGGTTGACTGTGACCGGAGGGCCGGGCTCAACCCGGATCGTGACCAGGCGCTCGTTGTTCTTTCCTTTGTCCAGTCGAAACCGGATTTTGGCGTGATAGTGGCCGAGGGCCTGCATGGCGTTCTGCGCCTCAGGTTTGGCGCGGCGCATGAAGGCGCGCAAGGCTGCCTCGCTGGTGCTGACCGGTTCGCCGATCCAGGCCCTGATATTGCTTTCCTGGGCACGGGTTGCGCCGGTGATCTGCAGTGGGCCCTGTGGTTCCGGAAGTATCGATGCAGCGAAAACCGGTGCCGTGAAGACCAGGCTGCACAACAAGACAAGCAGGCGGAGCCCCGGCGGCCCGCACCGCGCGCTGTTCCTGATCCGGTGTCGGCATCTCATAGTCGGTCGTTACAACCCGTTGAGCACGATGTGGGTGCCTATGCTGGCAAAGTAACCAAGTGCAATCACGGGTGTCCACTTCAGGTGTGCGAAGAAAGTGTACTGCCCCCGGGCCTGGCCCATCAGGGCCACCCCGGCAGCCGAACCGATGGACAGCAGGCTGCTCCATTCTGCCTGCGCGATCTTGGCAAATATGAGGCGAGAGACAGTCCTGGAAGCAGGCAACTGAGCAGGATGATGGAAAGTTTCATGCGGCACCTGTTATGGATGCGGTACGGGGCGGGAATGATACGCCCAAACGGGCTGCCAAAGGATCCCGTTTGGGACTTTCCCTGCCGTAGTCCGGGTGGTGGACTAGACTTTGGCATACTCCCAAGACCGGCCAACCGCCAAGGAACCGTACCCTCGTGAAAATCCAAATGCGCCCGGGCGAGCGCCTCGTCCTCCCTTTTCTTCTTGCAAGCCTGCTGACGGTAGATGCGCTCGCCGAAATGCCGCAGGAAGCTGCCATCGCCGAAGCGGTTGATGCCGGTGCCGAAGTGCTGGCATCCGAGGCGCAGGAGGCCGAGCCGATACCGCCGGCAAAGCCCGAATTTACCCGCACGTTGCGGTCGATCACCGAAGATGCACTGGTCGGGCGTGGCCTGGTCACCGGTGTATATCGGGGTTCTCCCAAGGTCCTGGCCGACCCGGAGAAATATGAGCGGGAATACTACTCCACGCTGGCTTCGCATCGCGGCAAGCCGATTCCGCAGGCACCACCGCCGCCCTGCGATCAGCCGCAGCGCACAAAATACGATACCGAGGGCTGCCGCATCGTTAATTCCATGTATACCGATGTCGAAGACCCGGTACTGCGGGAAAAATACCGGGAAACGATCCGGCGTGGCCGGGATGTCTGGTTCAAGGGAACCTTCGGCAACCAGGAATACTTTGCCCTGCATGTCGGCAACGGCTTGTTTGGCGAGCCGCGCTATCCCGATCAGAGCCACTGGCTGGATACGCGCAAGCGCGAAGACCGCTACCGGCTGTGGGGCATGATGAATGACCCGGATTGCGAGAAAGGGGATGAGTCCACGTACTGGACGGATCGTTGCAAGGATCCGCATTCGTCTGGCGTGATTGGCCTGCGCAAGTACGTCAACCAGAATCCGCCGGAGGGCTTCGACCCCTATCGCACGCCGTACCAGCCCGGGGAACTGGCAGACAGTCGCCGCTTCGTGATTGGCCAGGCCTGCGCGGTCTGCCATGCCGC
>JBFJWR010000015.1:0-19387 GCA_041623535.1 Pseudomonadales bacterium | reverse complement strand
ATTGTCGAGGAAGGGCGTATCTGCAAGTCCGAGGTTGAACTGGATGTCATGCGCAAGGCGGCACTCGCCACCGAAGCGGGCATGCAGGCCGGCATCGCGGCCTGTGCGCCCGGCGTCACCGAAAACGAGATCGCGGCGGAAATCAGCGCGGCCATGTTTCGTGCCGGGGGCGAGGCGCCCGCTGTCATGCCCTACGTGGTGTCTGGTCCACGGACGATGATCGGTCATGCCACCTGGGAAGGTCGAACGGTGCAACCCGGCGAGCATGTGTTCATGGAAGTTGGCGGCTGCTTCCGGCGCTACCACACCGCGATGATGCGCACGGTGGTGCTCGGCGAGTTGTCCGACTCCATGCACAAGGCGCAGGAGCGCATGAAGTTCGCGTTGTCCGAATCCCATCGCTGTATCCGGCCCGGTATGACGGTCTCGGACGTCGACAATTTGATTCGCCAGATCATCCAGGATAACGACGTGGGTGCACGGCTGATCACGCGCTCCGGCTACTCGATCGGCATTGCCTTCCCGCCCAGTTGGGACGAGGGCTACATCGTCAGCCTCAAGCAGGGTCACTCGGCCACCCTGCGCGAGGGGATGACCTTCCACCTGATTCCCTGGATGTGGGGAGTGGACGGCGACAAGACCGTGGGCATCTCGGATACCATCCATGTCACCGCCGATGGCTGCGAATCCTTTTTCGACCTGGACCGTGACTTCGTCTGTAAGCCTGATTCGGGCCGGCCTGCAGGCGACGCATGATTTTTCATCACTCATCCGACACGACAACCGGAACAAGGTATCTGCCATGTTGATTACTACCAATCCCAGCAACGGCCAGGTGATTCGCGAAACCGCCACGCTTACAGACGAAGCGCTTGAACACACGCTGGCGCAGGCACAGGGCGCAGTGGAAGCCTGGGCTGGCGTGGGCTTTGCCGAACGCGCATGGCTGCTGCAGGCAGTGGCGGATCACCTGCGAACGCACGTCGAGGATCTTGCCCCGCTGATGACCGAGGAGATGGGCAAGCCGATCAGGGAGGCGCGTGCCGAAGTGAACAAGGCGGCCTGGTGCGCGGAACATTATGCAGCGCATGCGCACCATTACCTGGCAACCGAAACAATAAATTCGGATGCACATCATAGCTACGTGCAGTACCTGCCGCTCGGTGTTGTGCTTGGTATCCTGCCGTGGAATGCACCGTTCTGGCTGGCGTTTCGTTTCTGTGCGCCAGCGCTGATGGCCGGCAATACCTGCCTGCTGAAGCATGATCCACATGTGCAGGCCTGCGCCGTCGCGATTGCCGACATCTTCACCGCCGTGGGCGCACCCGCCGCGATCCTGCAGAACCTGCCACTCGCCAATGAACAGGTGGAGCAGGTGATTCGGGATCCGCGCGTGCAGGCAGTGTCCTTCACCGGCTCCAGTGCCGCGGGCGCCAGGGTGGCGGGGCTCGCCGCATCCGAACTGAAGCCCGCGGTGCTCGAGTTGGGTGGGTCAGACCCCAGCATCGTGTTCTCCGACGCGGACCTGGAAGCCGCGGCCGCCACGCTGTGTGTCTCGCGCATTATCAATGCCGGGCAATCCTGTATTGCCGCGAAGCGCATCATCGTGGCAGCGCCGGTCTATGACCGGTTCATAGAACTGCTCAGGGATCGTCTTGCCGCACTGAAGCTCGGGGACCCGAGCCAGGAAGATACGGATGTCGGCCCGATCGCGCGTGCCGATCTGCGCGAGTTGCTGCATCGCCAGGTGACAGAAACGGTCGCCGCCGGCGCGCGCTGCCTGCTCGGCGGCGAGATGCCGGAAGGTGACGGATTCTTTTATCCGGTCACCCTGCTCGTGGATGCCACGACGGACATGCCAGCGTGCCGCGAGGAAACGTTCGGACCGGTGGCCGTGGTGCTGCGGGCCGAGGACGCGGAACACGCCCTGGCAATCGCCAACGACTCGGAATATGGCCTGGCCGGCAGTGTCTGGACCGACACGGCATACGGCGAGGCACTGGCCCGCCGCTTGCAGGTGGGCCAGGTCTCGGTGAACGGGATCGTCAAGACCGATCCGCGCCTGCCAAGCGGCGGCATCAAGCGTTCGGGTTACGGTCGCGAACTGGGACCACACGGCATACGCGCCTTCGTGAATGCGCAGCAGGTCTGGGTGGGTCCCGTGCGACCCTGATCGGGAACGACCGGGGTGGTCGAGCAATGACCGGGCCCGTAGTGATCTTATTTTGGTCTCTCCGATCCCTGGGCCGTTTGCGCCTATTTATTTAAACATGGACGATCAGATTCTACTATTTGAGAAACGGCCGGATCGATATCTGGGATGCAGTCTTACAAAAAATATATCCTGATAAGCTATTTCCAAGTTCAAAATCACATCGGTAGTGGGGCTGTTTCGAATCCATGGGGAATACTGAGTCTATTGCTACGCATGACCTGCCGGTCGATTTGCGTGAACGCCGCGCCCTGCTTGCTTCTGTCCTGGGTATCGTGCGTTTCATGGAAGGATTGCAGGGGGGGCTGGAAGCAATTCAGTTGCTTGGCGAAGAAGGTCGCGAGGTGCCACGGTTTGCCCGACAATTTCTTGGCGGGATGGACAAGCACCTCAAGCAGGCGGACAGCAAGAAGCTTCAGGGCTACCTGGTGTCGTTGGAACGACTGGTACAGCAGGACCTGACACGAATCCTGAAAATTGCCGGAGCCGATCGGCGGGTTGGCCGGCGGCCGGATGATCCGGATCCGAATGAGCCGCCCCCCGGTGAATGTCAGTTGGTGGACGACTTCCGACGCAGGACCCAAACAGTCATTTCCCTGCGTGTCCTGCTGCGCAAGCGCGGTGAACCGGTAGGCGCAGTGATCCTGCCGGTTCCGGAAAAGCTGTTGAATGAAACGCTTGCCAAACTGGACCGGGAACGATGCGCGCATGCCGAGCGGGCTCTCGGTGAAGCCATGATGCTCATCAAGGATATCGACGTCCGCTTACAGAGCCGGAAACTGAGCGAGGGTATGCGCGAACAACTGTCCCGGATGCGCTCTGAACTTCAACTCAACGTGGAACACCTGAAAGCCGGCAAACCGGTCAGCGAGTTGCCAGTGCCGATTGAGACACCTGAAGCCGAGGATGTCGAGTGGCTTGCGGATCGCAAGGGTTTCCTGGCAGGGGAAGCGGAAGGCCAGGAAGAGAATGATGCTGAAGCAGGCTGTGAAAACAGTGAGCAGTCGCCGGAGGAATCCGCTGCCGAGGGGGCGGCCGCCGGGCAGGCCGAGGTGCGGACTGCCAAGAAACGCGGCGTGCTGGCGCGTGCCTGGAAGTATGTCACCACCAGTACGGATGTCGGCTGGAAAGATACTGAACGCTGATCGATTCTTCTGAGGACTTTTACAAAATTGAACTTCTTGTTGTTGTCGGTGAGGATCTCGTGCACGGTCATGAGCGGGGTGCGGATTTCAAGCCCGATTTCTCCAATCAGGTTGCGTGCCCTTGCCGGGGGCTACCATGAAGAACCAGTGTCCCAACGAATGCCCGCGCTCCATGCAGGGCTGAAGGGCTCCGGCAGTTCTGATTGGGGGTTGTTCGATGCAGGGTGATCGCGTTACGCCGTATCCGGATTTTTCGGCAGCCGTGGAGGCCACGCTGGCCAGGCTGAGCGGCCGGATTCGGATGCAGACCTGGATGATGACGCGCCGGGAGGGAGAGGACTGGATTATCCTGGGATCCACCAATGCGGACAGCGGTGCACAGGACGACCGACTGCTGGTGTGGTCAGACTCCATATGCAGTCGCATGGTGGACGGTGGCCCCTCGATCGTGCCGGACGTTCAACAGGTCCCGGACTACGCAGCAGCGCCGATCGTTGAGAAACTTAACATCGGTTCCTATATCGGCTTGCCGATCTGTAACGGCGATGGAGAGTTGTTCGGCACCCTCTGTGCAATCGATCCGGAGGTTCGGGGGGAAGATCTGCGGGCTCACGCGGATTTTATTCAGCACGAGGCGCGCCTGCTGGCCACGATTCTGCAGATGGACCGCAAGGCCATGCAACTGCAGGGAGAACTGGAAATCCTGGTTTCCAGGAAATTGATGGATCCGGTGACCGGCCTGTTCAACCGCGCGGTTTTCGAGAAACTGCTGGAGGGCGAGGATGCAAGAAGCCTGCGGTTTGCTGACCCGGTCGGATTTCTGCTGGTCAGGCTGCTCGTGGATCCGGAGGATTCTGCGGGCACCAGCTCTGCAAAACGGGCAATCGTGGAGACGATCAAGAGGTGTTCGGATGGGTCTGATCTGTCCGGAGAGTGGGAGCCAAACCAGGTGGCCTCGCTCCTGCGTGGTGGCAGAGAGAATCTGATGATGGATTGCGTCTGCAAAATTCAGGATGACCTGCATGGGCAGCACCTGCTCGTGACGACAGGCTTTGCGGCGCGGCATGGCCAGGAACCCATGCAGAAGCTGATCGAAAGAGCCTGTGAAATGAGCGCGGATCTTGGTTGAAATGCCCGGTCCCGTCCTTTTCCGCCCCGGGAAACGGTGGTTTAATCGTCCCGTACTCAAGACATGTATTCTCCCGGTTCCCGTACACGGAGACTGATGGCTTCCCGGTCACGGGGGGACTGCTGGTGCCTGATTGCGGGAACAAATTTTTAAATTATCTGCTGACACGCGCTGCACGCCTGGCTCGGGCGGCAGACTCAAGGAATTTCCAACCATGTACCTGCTGAATCCCAAACAGTTTGCGCAGTCCTATCCGGATGAACCAACCAGACAGATCATGCTGAAGACCATCGACTTCTTTGAAGGGATGGGTCTGGCGAAAACCAAGGCCGACTACGAAAGCCGGCGCTGGTACACCGAGTTTCTCGAGTTCAACAGGAAAGAGAAAATCTTCGCGACCCTGCTCACGCCCGAAGGCCTGGGTGACGGGGCGCGCTGGGATACCAGCCGCATCACCGATTTTGCCGAGATCCTCGGGTTTTACGGGCTGACCTACTGGTACTGCTTCCAGGTCTCTGCGCTTGGCGTGGGGCCCGTTTTTCTCGGCAGCAACCAGGCGCTGAAAGAAAAGACGGCGGCCCTGCTGGCAGACGGAGAGATCTTTGCGTTTGGCCTCTCGGAAAAAGAACACGGTGCCGATATTTATTCATCGGAAATGCGCCTGGTCCCGCAGGGGGACGGCACCTACCTCGCACGAGGCGAGAAGTACTATATCGGCAATGGCAACAAGGCGGCGCTGGTCTCCACCTTTGGCAAGATTGAAGGTACGGATGATTACGTGTTCTTTGCGGTTGATTCGCAGCACGAGAAGTACGAGTGCGTGAAGAACATCATCAACAACCAGGACTTCGTGGCGCATTACCGCCTGCATGACTATCCCATCACCGAGGCAGATATCTCGGAAAAAGGAAAGAAAGCCTGGGACGACGCCCTGAACACCATCAACGTGATGAAGTTCAACCTTGGTTACGCCTCCATTGGTATCTGCACCCATGCCTATCACGAAGCCATAGACCATGCTTCCCGGCGCCGCCTGTTCGATCATTACGTGACGGACTTCGTCCACATCAGGCAGTTGTTCGTGGATTCCTACACGCGCCTGACCGCCATGCGTTTGTTTGCACATCGGGCGCGGGACTACATGCGCAGTGCCAGCGCGGATGACCGGCGTTACCTGTTGTTCAATCCGATGGTCAAGATGAAAGTGACCACCCAGGGCGAGGAGGTCATCAACATGTTGTGGGATGTACTGGCCGCCAAGGGTTTTGAAAAAGACATGTACTTCGAGAACGCGGTGATGGATATCCGCGCGTTACCGAAGCTGGAAGGCACCGTGCACGTCAACATGGCGCTGATCATCAAGTTCATGGCCAACTATTTTTTCAAACCCGCCGGGTTTGAAGATGTACCGGTGCGTCGGGATGGCGCGAACGATACCTTCCTGTTCAACCAGGGGCCGACCAAGGGGCTGGGTAAGACGCGTTTCCACGACTACCGGCTGATTTATAACAAGTGCGAACTGCCCAACGTACGTGTCTTCAAGAAGCAGGTCGGCATTTTCCGGAAAATGCTCATGGCGGCACGACCCAACAAGCAGCAGATCAAGGATATCGACTTCCTGTTGATCGTCGGCGAGTTGTTCACGCTGGTGGCTTACGGACAGCTGATCCTGGAAAGCTGGGAAAAGCTGGATATTGATGACGACCTGGTGGACCAGATCTTTGATTTCATGGTGCGTGATTTTTCCAAGTACGCGCTGCAGCTCTACTCGAAAACCAGCAGCACCAAGATGCAGCAGGTGTTTTGCCAGTTGATGCTCAGCAAGCCGAAACAGGATGACCGGCGATTCAATCGCGTGCTCAACGAGTTTGCGTATGCGAAGAAAGATACCTACGTGATGAACCCCTGAGTTCAACGGGCTGGGGTGATTTTTCAGAAATTGCCCCAACCCACTGGATGCCTGATCGCGGTTTGGCTGATGGGTCGGCTGGGGGCGCGTCTTTTCCGGGCGTCAGCGCGAACGGTACATGGATGTACAAAGAAAGTGCTGGCGCCTTAGGAGCCGCCATGGATGGCGGCGGAGATTTAGAAAGATACGCGCTCCCAGCCGGCCCTGGTCGGGCCTTTCCAGGGTGACTGCCGATTTGTGGGCTTAGGCAAGCGCCAATCGGCTACCGTAACGGCTATTCGTTGGCTTCAATACGCTTTATGTTGTGGTGCAGGGCATAGAGTGTCGCTGCGGCACCGGTGCCCAGGTAGAGGGCCACGCCGCCATTTCCCAGGTGCTCTGCCAGAACGAGTGCAATCAACGGCGCGAATGCAGCGCCCAGCAGCCAGCCCAGCTCGTGGGTGATCAGCGCGCCGCTGTAACGGTGCGCCTTGTCGAAGCAACAGTTTACCGCGCCGGCTGCCTGGGCCTGTGAGAAGCCAAGCAGCGCAAAGCCGCCGAGGATGAACGCCTGCCCGCCAAATACCGTATCACCCAGGATCGGCGCTGGCAGACAGAACACGGCGATGAGCACACCGCCCCACCACAGGGTTTTCGCCCGTCCGATCCGGTCCGCTACCCGTCCTGAAATCAGCATGGTGGCAATGCAGACAAACCCGCCCATGATCTGCAGGAAAAAGATGCTGCCCAGCGAGAATTTTTCCGGTTCCAGGACGGCCCAGCTCAGCGGCAGGATGGTCACCAGGTGGAACAGGGCGTAGCTGGCCAGCGGAGCCATGGCGCCGAGCAGAATGTCTTTCGCGTTGTTTTCGAACAGTTCCGGCAACGGGGATGGCGTCAGTTCCTTGGCGTGGAACAGTTCCTCAAATTCGGGAGTGACCGCCATGCGCAGACGCGCAAAGAGCGTTACCACGTTGATCGCAAAGGCGCAGAAGAAGGCGAACCGCCAGCCCCAGTCAATGAAATCTTTCGCATTCACACCGCTGTAGAGATAGGCAAACAGGCCGGTCGCGACCAGGAAGCCCAGTGGCGCGCCAATCTGCGAGATCATCGCATACCAGCCCTTGCGGTCTGCGGGCGCGGTCGTTGCGAGCAGGGAGGGCAGGCCATCCCATGCACCGCCAACGGCAATGCCCTGAATAATGCGCAGCACCGCGAGCAGGACGATGGCTGTTGCGCCGACTTCTGCATAGCCCGGCAGGAAGGCGATGCAGACCGTCGCTGAACCCAGTAACAATAATGCCCCGGTCAGTTTTGTCGCCCGTCCGTAGCGGTCATGTACCACCCTGAAGATCAGGGCGCCCATCAATCGCGCAAAAAACCCAAATGAGAAAATCACAAAAGAGTAAAGCAGCCCTTCGTATGGAGATGCAAAGGGAAAGAAGAGCGCCGGAAACACCAGTACCGAGGCGATGCCATACACAAAAAAGTCGAAAAATTCGCCAACTCGCCCGACGATTACGCCAACGGCAATCTCGTTCGGCCAGACCTCCAGGTCGCCATGTTCGCCATGGTGACCGTCGGAGCCAGGTGGTGAATTTTCCATCGTTGTCGAATTTGACATGCGTTCTCGTCTCCCGTGCCTATACTGCGTATCGGGATGCATATCCCAGTACGTCAGAGTAAACAATATAGCCACAAATTCACGGGTTGACGTAAGTTGAAAACAAGCCGAACAAATAAAGCGATATCACGGAGCCGGACACCCCGGTTTTTCTCCCGGGCGGTCCTGCCAGCCTCAGCCTTATTGCTCTCCGGTTGCGACCTGGTGCTGCTGAATCCCAAGGGGGATATAGCAAGGCAACAGAGTGATCTGCTGGTCACCTCGACCTGGCTGATGCTGCTGATCGTGGTCCCGGTGATCGTGCTGGCCCTCTGGTTTGCATGGCATTACCGGGAGTCCAACGAGAAGGCTACCTACACGCCGGAATGGGATCACTCCACCCAGTTGGAACTCTACATCTGGGCGGCACCACTGCTGATTATCATCGCGCTGGGCGCGATCACTTGGATCACCACGCACACCCTGGATCCGTTCCGGCCGTTGGACCGTATCGCGCCAAACACGCCGGTTGCCGAGGGCGTGAAACCGCTGCGCATCCAGGCTGTCGCGCTGGAATGGAAATGGCTGTTCATCTATCCGGAACAGGGCATTGCGCTGGTCAACGAGGTCGCCGCGCCGGTGGACCGGCCCATCCGCTTTGAAACCACGTCGCCGAAAATGATGAACTCGCTCTACATTCCTTCACTGGCAGGCATGGTGTACGCGATGCCGGGCATGGAAACCAAGATTCACGCAGTCATCAACGAGCCCGGCGATTACTACGGTGTCTCGGGCAATTACAGCGGCGAGGGCTACTCAGACATGAAGTTTCGTTTTCATGGCCTGAACAATAATGATTTCGCCAAGTGGGTGGCCAGCGCCAAGGCAGAGGGTGTGGTGCTCGATATGCCCACGTACCGGGAACTGGCCAAGAAAAGCATCAAGGATCCGGTTCGGCGCTTTGCGAGCGTCGAAGAGGGCCTTTATCACAAAATTCTGAATCTTTGCGTGGAGCCAGGGAAAATGTGCATCGACGCGATGATGGCGCATCAGGCTCATGCCGATGGCAAAGACACAGCTAAACACTGATCGAGGGAAATCATGGCAATTCAGACTTGGGCGGATGAACCTTCATTCCTGTTTGGCAAACTGACGTTTGATTCACTGGCGTTCTTGCACGATCCAATCCTCACGGGCACCTTTGCCGTTGCGGCCATTGGCGGCCTGGCTGTATTCGTTTGGGTGACCAAGAACGGCTGGTGGAAGTACCTGTGGGACGAGTGGTTCTGCAGTATCGACCACAAGAAAATCGGCATCATGTACATCATCCTGGCGATCATCATGCTGCTGCGTGGCTTCGGCGATGCGATCATGATGCGTACCCACCAGATCATGGCGTTCGGTGACAATACCGGCTATTTGCCGCCACACCATTACGACCAGATCTTTACCGCGCACGGCGTCATCATGATTTTCTTCGTGGCGATGCCCATGGTCGTCGGCCTGATGAACCTGCTCGTGCCCCTGCAGATCGGGGCACGCGATGTGGCGTTCCCGTTCCTGAACAATTTCAGCTTGTGGATGACCAACGCGGCCGCAGCGCTGATCATGGCATCACTGTTTATCGGAGAATTCGCCACCACCGGCTGGCTGGCCTATCCGCCCCTGTCCGGTATCGAGGCGAGTCCCGGGATCGGTGTGGATTACTACATATGGGCGCTGCAGATAGGCGGGGTGGGCACGCTGCTTACCGGCATTAATTTCACGGTGACAATCATCAAGATGCGTGCACCGGGCATGACCCTGATGAAAATGCCGATTTTCACCTGGACTGCGTTGTGCACCAACATCCTGATTGTTGCCGCCTTCCCGGTGCTGACAGCCGGCCTCGCGCTGCTGGCCCTCGATCGCTATATCGGCACGAATTTCTTCGTCGCCGATGGCGGCGGCAACGCGATGATGTACATCAACATCATCTGGATCTGGGGGCACCCTGAGGTGTACATCCTGATTCTGCCGTTGTTCGGGGTGTTCTCGGAACTGGTGCCGGCCCTGAGCAAAAAGCGCCTGTTCGGCTACACCTCGATGGTGTACGCGACCTGCGTGATCACCATCCTGTCCTACGTCGTATGGCTGCACCACTTTTTCACCATGGGCTCAGGCGCCAGTGTGAACGCCTTCTTCGGGCTCGCGACCATGATCATATCGATACCAACCGGGGCGAAACTATTCAACTGGATGTTCACCATGTACCGGGGGCGAATAAAATACACCCTGCCCATGATGTGGACCGTCGCCTTCCTGGTGACGTTTACCGTGGGCGGCATGACCGGCGTGATGCTGGCGATCCCGCCGGCCGACTTCCTGCTGCACAACGGCCTGTTCCTGATCGCGCACTTTCACAACGTCGTCATCGGTGGTGTGGTGTTTGGCTTCTTTGCCGGCTTCAACTACTGGTTCCCGAAGTTCACGGGCTTCCTGCTCAATGAGTTCTGGGGCAAGGTCTGTTTCTGGTTGTGGCTGGCCGGTTACTGGTTCGCCTTCACGCCACTCTACGTACTGGGCCTGATGGGCGTTTCCCGCCGCATGAGCCATTTCGACGATCCGAACCTGTGGCCGTACTTCGCGGTTGCCTGCTTCGGTGCCGTGCTGATTGCCGGTGGCATCGGTGCCTTCCTGATGCAGATCATCGTCAGCATCCGTGATCGCGACAAACTGCGTGATGTAACCGGTGATCCCTGGGATGCGCAATCCCTGGAGTGGTCGACGTCTTCACCACCACCGCCGTACAATTTTGCGTTCACGCCGATTGTTCACGACCAGGATGCCTGGTGGGATATGAAACGGCGCGGCTTTGAACGGCCGACCAGCGGGTTTCTTCCGATCCATATGCCAAAGAACACGGCTGCCGGCATGGTGCTAGCATTCTTCTCGACCGTCTGCGGATTCGGGCTGATCTGGCACATATGGTGGCTGGCGGCGGTTTCATTGGTGCTGGTGATAGGCGGCGCGATTTACCACTCTTTCAACTTTGACCGCGACTACTACATTTCCGCCGAAGAGGTGGCGAAGGTAGAGGAAGAACGAACGCGGCAACTGGCGTCGGTGGAGGCTTGATGTAATGAGTGCACACCACGAAATAACCATGCAGGACGCAGACGGCAACCCCGTTTTCCTCGCAAAGGAAGAGATCCACGTCGAGAACGGGACGATGCTCGGCTTCTGGCTCTACCTGATGAGCGACAGCCTGATCTTCGCGATCCTGTTTGCGACCTATGGCGTCCTTGGCGCCAACTACGCAGGCGGACCCGGACCGGGCGAGTTGTTCGATCTGAGCCTGATCGCAGTGAATACCGGTCTGCTGCTGATCTCGTCGATCACCTATGGCTTCGTGATGATTGCCATGCAGGAGAATCGCCTGCAGGACATGATCAAGTGGCTGGCGGTGACGGGCTTGCTGGGCGCGGGCTTCGTGGGCATCGAACTGTACGAGTTTGCGCACCTGATTCACGTCGGTGCGGGCCCTGATCGCAGCGCGTTCCTGTCAGCGTTCTTCACGCTGGTGAGCACGCACGGTTTGCACGTCACCTTCGGCATACTCTGGCTGATCACGCTGATCGTGCAACTCAGGAAGTTCGGCATCACCCAGCCCATGCGTCGCCGGGTGGCCTGCCTGAGCATGTTCTGGCACTTCCTCGACATTGTCTGGATCGGTGTTTTCACATTTGTTTACCTGATGGGAGTTCTGCGATGAGCGACCACGACCACGGCGGATCCCATATTCCGCACGCGTCCTTCAATGGCTACATGACCGGCTTTGCCCTGTCGGTCGTTCTGACGGCAATCCCCTTCGCGCTGGTGATGGGTGAAATGCTGGACAGCAAGAACGTCACCATAGGCATTATTCTCGCGCTGGGCGCCGCGCAGATCGTCGTACACGTGGTGTACTTCCTGCACATGGATGCCAAGGCCGAAGAGGGCTGGAACCTGATGTCGTTCCTGTTCACTGCCACGTTGCTGATTATCATGATGGTCGGTTCGATGTGGATCATGGCCCACCTGCACAGCAACACGCACGCTCCGACGCCGGCAGAAGTTCGCAATATGCCCTGATGGCGTTCGCACAGCGGAGCCGATTTCGGGATGCATTGCTGATATTGCTTGCAAGCGTACTTTTTGCAGGATTCTGCTCGCTGGGAACCTGGCAACTGTACCGTCGCGAATGGAAACTGGATCTCATCGCGCAGGTTGACCGGCAATTGGCCCGGCAGCCTGTTTCTGCGCCAGCCCGCGATGCATGGGCAACCCTGGATGCCAACCACGCCTACCTGCCGGTCCAGGTCAGCGGCACATACCTGCATGACCGCGAGACGCTCGTGCAGGCGATGACGGCACACGGTTCCGGCTACTGGCTGCTAACCCCGCTGCAGACAGCGCAGGGTTTCATCGTGCTGATCAACCGCGGCTTCGTGGATTCCGCGCATCGCGACCCGGGGTCACGGCCGGAAGCGCAGCGCGGGGATCTGGCTGAAGTGAAAGGACTGCTGCGCATCAGCGAGCCGCACGGCCGCATGTTGCAGCGCAATGACGCAGAGGGTGACTGGTGGTATTCGCGGGACGTGTACGCGATCGGCGCTGCACGCGGGCTGAAGATAGACGACCTGGCACCCTACTTTATCGATGCAGACCGCACGCCCAATCCCGGTGGCTGGCCGGTGGGCGGACTCACTGTCGTGCAGTTCCGCAATACCCATCTCATGTATGCACTGACCTGGTATGCACTGGCGCTCATGACCGCAGTTTGCGCCTGGCTGGCCTTTACCAGGAGGTCGGAGTAATTATTTAACAGCCAGGCCGGTGCAGGGAAAGATCACTCCGATCCTTTTGTGTCGAAACGAATGCCCTGCGCCAGCGGCAGGTCGGTGCCGTAGTTGATGGTATTGGTGGTGCGGCGCATGTACTGCTTCCAGGCGTCGGATCCGGACTCGCGACCCCCACCGGTATCCTTTTCACCACCGAAGGCACCGCCGATTTCAGCACCGGAAGGACCGATATTGACGTTGGCAATGCCGCAGTCGGAGCCGGAAGGCGAAACAAACCGTTCTGCCTCGCGTATATCGTTGGTAAAAATGGCCGAGGACAGCCCCTGCGGTACATCGTTGTGCAGGGCGATGGCTTCTTCCAGTTCATTCCATGGAACCAGGTAGAGGACGGGTGCGAAGGTTTCCTCGCGCAGCAGTGCGGCGCCCGCGGGTAATTGCGCGAGCGCCGGCCGCACGTAGCAGCCACCCTGGGGTACGCCATCGTGCACGCGGTCGCCGCCCCAGATCAGCCTGCCGCCCTCTTCGGGAACGCGCTGCAGCGCATGTTGCATGGCCTGCCAGGCGCGTTCGCTGACCAGGGGGCCGACCAGCACGCCGTCGACCCGTGGATCACCAATGCGCAGCGAGGCATACGCCGCGCTCAGGGCGGCGATGCTCGGTTCGAGAAGGGACTCGTGGACCAGCAACCGCCGCAGGCTGGTGCAGCGTTGCCCGGCGGTACCCACGGCGGAAAATACCACCGCGCGCATGGCCAGTTCGAAATCCGCCGAAGGTGCAAGAATCATTGCATTGTTGCCGCCCAGTTCCAGCAGGCAGCGTCCCAGTCGCTGCGCCACCGTGACCGCGACTTTGCGGCCCATCGGCACCGACCCGGTGGCCGACAGCAGCGTCACGCCAGGGTCCGCCGCCAGGGCATGCCCGGTTTCAGCATCGCCCAGGATCACGGTGGACAGGTTCTCCGGTGCGTCCGCGAACGCATGGGTGCAGTCGGTCACGATGCGCTGGCAGGCCAGTGCACACAACGGTGTCTGCTCGGAAGGCTTCCACACGATGCTGTTGCCACAGACCAGCGACAGCATCGCGTTCCAGGCCCAGACTGCGACCGGAAAATTGAACGCGGTGATGATGCCGACCACGCCGAGCGGGTGCCACTGCTCCATCATCCGGTGTTGTGGTCGCTCGCTGGCGATGGTCAGTCCGTGCAACTGGCGCGACAGGCCGACCGCGAACTCGCACAGGTCTATCCACTCCTGCACCTCGCCCAGGGCTTCCTCACGGATCTTGCCCGCTTCCAGGGTGATCAGGTCGGCAAGTTCCTGTTTCTGCGCACGGACCGAATCGCCGATCAGCCGTACCAGTTCACCGCGACGCGGCGGTGGCACCTCGCGCCATGTGCGAAATGCGGCCTGTGCCTGCAGTACTGCGCCCGCCACCTGCCCGCTTGTGGCCGCCTGCCAGCCACTCAGTAATTGCGCATCGATGGGTGAATACGCCTGCAGCCGGTTGCCGGCACCAGCTTGCGCAATGGTGCCCGACCACACTGCCGGAAGCGCGTGCAGATCGGCGTGTGGTTGCAGCAATCCGGACTTACCCGACATCGGGCTGCTCCTGTTCCCGAAACAGGGTGCCGAAGCGATTGCGCAGGAACTGGTCCAGGTCCAGGTCTTCCTGGCAGACAAAACCCGTGGCCGGCGTTGCGCTGCTGAAGTGCAGATCCACCGCCGCGCAGAGACCGGCGGCAGTTGCTACCTGTATGGCGCTCCAGTGCGCGCCGTGCAGGGTCCTGGGGTAGAGTTTCCGGGCATCGGATTCCTGTACCAGGCGGCCGTCCTGCACGCCGCTCACGGTGCAGAAAATCAACACCACGTCCTGGCGGGTCATGGGCACGGCGTCTTCCAGGATCTCCCGCAGCAGGTCGCGGCGGCGGTTGAGATTCAGGCTTTTCACCAGGAACGCCATCAGGTGCTGGTGGCCACGATAGCGGACCGTCTTGTAGTTGAGATTGCGAACCCGGCCCTGCAGGGAGTCACACAGGGTGCCGAGGCCGCCCGAGGTATTGAAGGCTTCGTAGTCCATGCCATCGAGGGAAAAACTCTCCAGGCCTTCCAGGGGCAAGACCTCCTGGCGGTGGCCATCCCGGATCACCTCGCAGGCATTGCAGTACTCGTTGATCAGGCCGTCGGTAGACCAGGTCAGGTTGTACAGCATCATGTTGGACGGATAGCGCGGCAATGCCCCGACCCGCAGTTTTACTTTCTCCACCTCGTCGAACCGCTGACACATGGCATTGGCCACGATGCAGATGAACCCCGGGGCCAGCCCGCACTGCGGCATGAAGATCTGCCCGGGACGGGCGCCACTGGCAATTGCCCGGATGGAGCGCGTGGTTTCCACATCCTCGGTCAGGTCGAAGAAGCTGGCGCCAGCCTGCAAGGCAGCCTGTGCGACTGGTGTACTGCAGTTATAGGACAGCGCGGAAATCACCGCGTCCTTACCTGTCACGCTTTCCAGCAAGGCGCTCTCGTTGCTGATGTCCAGCATCTGCGTGGCAATGCCAAAGCGGCTCGCCCGCTCGAGTGCGGCCGGATCCCGATCGGCGACCAGTACGTGGTAGGCCCCGGAATGATGCAGCAGGTTGGCAATCGACTCGCCGATCTTGCCGGCACCTAGTAGCAGGAGATCGCGCATGGGATCAGGACTCTGCGACGTGGGTGGACTCGAAAATGCGATCGGCACTGGCGGTGACGAAGCCCTGGTAGAGGTGGCCGGTTGCATCGGGATAGCGTCGTGCGAACTCGTAGTAGCAGGTCGGTATCACGTGCTTGTCGTGATCGGCAAAGCCGATTTCGATCCGGTCCGCGCGGGTGGACGCCTGTTCCAGGAGTACGTCCGGGCCACCCTTGATACGCCCACCCTCGGTGCTGACGGGAAAGCCAATCGACTCGACGAAATCAGCTACGTCTGCAACCGCGCGGTAATGCTGCAAGGCATTCACCGAAATCGTGAAGTGATTGGCCCGCAATCCCAGTGCTGCCACCCAGGCCGCGTATTCGCTTTCCGCGAGCAGGGCCTGGTAATCCGCCCAGCGTGGCGCAGGCCATAGCCGCCCGGCGTTGAGTACCAGCGGCTCCCTGGTATCGCCGATTGGGATTCGCGTGCAAATTTTCTGCACGATCGCCTGCAGGCCCGGGCTGCACTGTTCCGTCAGCAGCTCACTGAGAAAAACGCGCGGCGCCTGCGGATCCTTGTGCAGGTAAGCGAATGCACGCAGTTTCTTCTGTGGAAACTGATAAGCCTCCAGGCGCTGGTATCCGAGCGCAAACAGGTGCGGTTCAAGACAGGACAGCGAAATGGGCGCGACGTTGAAAGTACGGAACGCGACGTGGTCATTGACAATGGATTCGCCCAGGTCGGACAGGGCCTGGTGTATGACTTCCGCCTGCGGCGTGATGGAGATATAGCTGCGCCACAAGGCCTCGAAGAACGTTGCGAGTTTCATGGCCGCGTCTCCCACGGCGAAGGGAAAGACTCCTCTTCATATAACCGCGTACCGACGCGGTCCGCAAGTACCGATCGCTTGTTTTCTTCCGCCAGGCGGCCGGTCTGCGGTCAGCGGGTTCTGCGCGGCGGCAGGCCAGTGTGCTGGGTGAGTATCCGGCCGCCTTTTTTACGACGCGCGTGGGCGGTTTCGGAGTTTTTCCGGCGTGGTGCGCGGTAGGCCTCGCCATCTGTCGGCTGGGTTCGCGGAATCAACTGCTTCTCGCCATCGCCAATCAGTTCGCCCCGTCCCATGCGTTGCAGCGCTTCACGCAGCAGCGGCCAGTTGTTTGGATCGTGATAGCGCAGGAACGCCTTATGCAGTTTTCGTTGTTCAGGGTCTTTCACGCTGCCCACGCGCTCGCTCTTGTAGGTGATCCTGCGCAGTGGATTCTTGCCGGTGTGGTACATGGCGGTGGCAGTGGCCATGGGCGAAGGATAAAACGCCTGGACCTGGTCAGCGCGAAAGTCGTTGCGTTTCAGCCACAGCGCCAGGTTGAGCATGTCCTCGTCCGTGGTGCCGGGATGTGCCGCGATGAAGTACGGAATCAGGTACTGCTTCTTGCCCGCTTCCTTGGAGAACTTCTCAAACAGTTGTTTGAATTCATCGTAGGCGCCCATGCCCGGCTTCATCATTTTCGACAGCGGGCCATCCTCGGAATGTTCCGGTGCGATTTTCAGGTAACCACCGACATGGTGGGTGACCAGTTCCCGTACGTACTCCGGGTCTTTGACCGCGAGGTCATAGCGCAGGCCGGAACTGATCAGCACTTTCTTTACGCCGGGCAGCTTGCGTGCCTTGCGGTACAACTGCGTCAGGGCGGAGTGGTCGGTGTTGAGATTGGGGCAGATGCCCGGATAGACGCAGCTCGGTTTGCGACAGGCTGCCTCGATCTCCTTGGTCTTGCAGGCGATGCGATACATGTTGGCGGTCGGGCCGCCGAGGTCGGAGATCACGCCGGTAAAACCGGGCACCTTGTCGCGAATCTGTTCCACCTCGTTGAGGATGGATTCCTCCGACCGGTTCTGGATGATGCGCCCCTCGTGCTCGGTGATCGAGCAGAAGGTGCAGCCGCCAAAACAGCCGCGCATGATATTGACGGAAAAGCGGATCATTTCGTACGCGGGAATTTTCTCACCCTCGTACTGCGGATGCGGTACCCGCGCGAATGGCATGGCGAACACGTAATCCATTTCGTCGGTGGTCAGCGGGATCGGGGGCGGATTCAGCCAGATATCGATTTCGCCGTGTTTCTGTACCAGTGCCCGCGCATTGCCGGGATTGGTTTCCATGTGCAGCACCCGGTTGGCATGCGCATAGAGCGCCGCGTCCTTCGCTACCTTCTCAAACGAGGGCAGGCGAATGACGCTGCGGCCACGATCCAGTTTCGGCGGCTGAATCCGGATGACCTGTTCGCCCAGTTCATTGTATTGCGCACCCGCAAGGGCATCGTTACGGCGTTCTTTTTCGCAGCTGTCCATCTCGCGCGTGTTGATATACGGATTGACGATGGCATCAATACGGCCCGGGCGATCAATGCGGGTGGAATCTATTTCCATCCAGCCGTCCGGCGTGTCGCGGCGCAGGAACGCCGTGCCACGCACATCGGTGATCTTTTCTATGGGCTCGCCCTGCGCCAGTCGATGGGCGACTTCCACCACCGCGCGCTCGGCGTTTCCGTACAGCAGTAAATCCGCCGTGGCATCAATGAGGATGGAGCGGCGGACCTTGTCCTGCCAGTAGTCGTAATGCCCGATGCGACGCAGCGAGGCTTCGATGCCGCCGAGGATCACCGGAACATCAGACCAGGCTTCCTTGCAGCGTTGTGCATACACCAGCGAGCAGCGATCGGGTCGTTTGCCACCCAGTCCGCCGGGCGTGTACGCATCGTCCGAGCGCGGTTTGCGATCAGCGGTGTAGCGGTTGATCATCGAGTCCATATTGCCGGCGGCAACGCCGAAGAACAGGTTCGGTTTGCCCAGTTCCTCAAAGGCATCCTTGGACGTCCAGGCCGGCTGCGCGATGATGCCAACGCGGAAGCCCTGGTTCTCCAGCAGGCGACCAATGATGGCCATGCCGAAGGACGGGTGATCGACGTAGGCATCCCCGGTAACGATGATGATGTCGCACGAATCCCAGCCGAGTGCATCCATCTCCGCACGGTTCACCGGTAAAAACGGCGCATTTCCATAGCATTCGGCCCAGTATTTCGGGTGGTCGAACAGCGCTGTGCGGGCGGCGGGAACGGGGAAAGGATTGGCAGACATGGTCGGGATCTTCGAAAAAAGAGAGTTGGCCGCGATCTGCGGTGGTCGCGAATTGTACAGCTTTCGGCCGCCAATTGCTCGCGTGCCGTCGGTCGCCCCGCTTCCTGATCCATTCCCGCTGGGGCCTGAACCGACTGGCCGCGTCTGGTATGGTTTGCCGTCATTTCATTCTCGGAGTTTCTTATGAACTGGACGGTCTATCTTTCCGGAGAAATTCATACCGATTGGCGCGGGCAGATTGCGGCGGGCGCCAAGGCGCGCGGTCTGGACCTGCGTTTCACTTCGGCGGTCACCAACCACGAGGCCAGTGACGCTGCCGGCGATATGCTGGCGCCGGACAGTGAAGGCTTTTGGCGCGATCATAAATCGTCAGGCGTGAACGCGTTGCGCACCCGAACCCTGATTCAGCAATGCGATCTGGCGGTGATCCGTTTTGGCGACAAGTATCGCCAGTGGAATGCCGCGTTCGAGGCAGGCCTGTGTGCTGCCCTCGGCAAGTCGTACATCACCCTGCACGACGAGTCCCTCGTGCATGCCCTCAAGGAAGTCGACCAGGCCGCTAATGCCTGGGCGCAGACGCCGGAGCAGGTGGTCGAGGTGCTGGCCTACGTGATGGGCGAGCTGTAGGCGGCACTGCACATGTCAGCCACGCTGGTGCTGCAGTCCTGCCCCGCGTCCGAGACTACGGGATGGCTGGCCGATTGCATGCAGAGTGTGCGTGGGTGGGCTGCACAGCAGGGCTATTCGTACCGCTGGCTGGACGACGAACTGTTTTCCATCCT
>JBFJWR010000014.1:0-19778 GCA_041623535.1 Pseudomonadales bacterium | reverse complement strand
TCCATGGCTTTTCTCCTTACAGCCCGCGCCGTTCCATGCTCTGTGCCTTGCGGCTGTAGGCATGTCCGAGCTGCTGCAGATAGGCTACGAGTGCCTGCAATTCAGTCTTTCCGGCAACTGCGGCGCCGGCGTTGTCGACCTGTTCCTGGGTGTAGGGCACGTTGAAGTTGTCGCGAAAGATCGACAACTTGCGGGCGGTCATCTTGCCGTCGAGTTCGTTCTGAGCCAGCCAGGGAAAGCCCGGCATATTGGATTGCGGCACCACGTCACGCGGGTTGATCAGGTGGGCGATATGCCAGTCGTCACTGTAGCGCCCGCCGACCCGGGCCAGGTCGGGGCCGGTGCGCTTGGAACCCCAGAGGAAGGGGTGTTCCCAGACATGCTCGCCGGCGGTTGAGTAGTGACCGTAGCGTTCCACCTCGGCGCGCAGCGGACGAATCATCTGCGTGTGACAGACGTGGCAACCTTCGCGGATGTAGATGTCGCGGCCTTCCATCTCCAGCGCGGAAAGTGGTTGCAGGTTGGGTGCGGGGGTGTAGTGGCGATCCATGAAAAACAGGGGAACAATCTCGCACAGTCCGCCAAAACTGATCGCAATAACGACCAGGAACGCCATCAGCCCGATGTTCTTTTCTACGACTTCATGTTGCATGGTGCCGTCTCTCCCTTCGCTATGCGTGGCTGCGGCTGGCATCTGCGTGTATGGCCGGCTCCACCGGGCGCGTGTTGCGGACGGTCATCCAGGTGTTCCACGCCATGACCAGCATGCCGGCCAGGAATACCGCGCCTCCACCGGCGCGTACTATGTACCCGGGATAGCTGGACTCCAGTGCTTCGATGAAGGTGTACGTCAGGGTGCCATCCGCGTTCACCGCCCGCCACATCAGCCCCTGCGTGATGCCATTCACCCACATGGCCGAGATGTAGAACACCACGCCGATGGTGGCGAGCCAGAAGTGCACGTTGATCAGGTCGGTGCTGTGCATGCGTTCTTTGCCGAACACGCGCGGGATCATGTGATACAGCGCGCCGATTGAAATCATGGCTACCCAGCCCAGGGCGCCCGAGTGCACGTGGCCGATGGTCCAGTCGGTGTTGTGGGAGAGTGCATTGACCGTCTTGATCGACATCATCGGGCCCTCGAAGGTCGACATGCCGTAGAACGACAGTGACACCACCAGGAACCGCAGGATGGGATCAGTACGCAGTTTTTCCCAGGCACCTGAAAGCGTCATGACGCCGTTGATCATGCCGCCCCAGGAAGGAGCGAGCAGGATGACCGACATCACCATCGCCAGGCTCTGGGTCCAGTCCGGCAGGGCGCTGTAATGCAGGTGGTGGCCACCGGCCCAGATATACAACGAGATCAGTGCCCAGAAATGCACGATGGACAGCCGGTAGGAGAACACCGGCCGCTCAGCCTGCTTGGGTACGAAGTAATACATCATGCCGAGGAAGCCGGCGGTCAGGAAAAAGCCCACAGCGTTGTGGCCGTACCACCACTGCACCATGGCATCCACGGTGCCGGGGTATATGGAATAGGATTTCAGCGAGGTGAGGCTCAGCGGAATCGCCATGCTCTGCACGGTGTGCAGCAGCGCGACCGTAATGATGAACGCGCCGTAGAACCAGTTGCCGACATAGATATGCTTGCCGCGACGATGGACGATGGTGCCGAAGAAGCAGATCGCGTAGGAAACCCAGACCAGCCAGAGCAGGATGTCCAACGGCCATTCCAGTTCGGCATATTCCTTGGCGGACGTGTAACCAAACGGCAGGGTCAGTACAGCGCCGACGATGACCGCCTGGTAGCCCCAGAAAGTGAACTTGGCCAGTGCGTCCGAGAACAGCCGCACCTGGCAGGTGCGCTGCACGACGTAGTAGGAGGTGGAGAACAGGGCGCAGCCGCCGAACGCAAAAATGACGGCGTTGGTATGCAATGGGCGCAGGCGGCTGTAGGTCAGCCAGGGAATGTCAAAGTTCAGGGCCGGCCAGGCCAGTTGCGCGGCGATGAGCACGCCGACGCCCATGCCCACGACGCCCCAGACTACGGTCATGATGGAGAACTGTCGAACGATCCGGTAGTTGTACGTGGTCGCGTTAGCGGCCATGCCGCTCGCGCCTGCCATTGCTCCAGCCATGACAAATCCTGACTTGCTTGATTGGTTGAGAGTCACACCGATCCGAGACGATGCGCACTGGATTCACAATGCCCAAATATAGTTGCTGGCCGCGGTCTGTGCCTAGTGGAATTGCCGAAAACCTTGATTTCGCTCAAAAAGGATTGCTCCCCAAAAGCGTTCAGACGTGCCGTAACAGCGTGATGCGTTCGTCGGTTTCCAGCATGGGACGGATGCGCGCCATGCAGTCCCGGCGTTCAGTCGAGGAAAACCAGGCGTCCCATTCGCGCCGGCTGCGCCAGGTGCCCAGTACGATGCGGCGATTCGGGCGATCGATATCACACAGGCTTTCGCCGGAGATGAAGCCCGGTTGTGACATGGTCTGGATCAGCGCCGCGCGCGCGGCTTCCTCGTAATGGGATTCGAGGCCATCGGCGAGGATGCGTTCAATGATGATGCGGATCATCGGGCAGCAGTGACGTACCGCTGTGAGGACAGGTGTGAGTCAGTCACAGCAGTTCGATGCCTCCAGCGCCTGCCAGTCGCGGATCAGCGCCCAGATGACGATCCATTGCCGGGCAAAGTCGGGCGCGGCATTGCCGGACGGACTGGCGACGGTTTCACCCTGGTGACTGAGCGCCAGGCAGATCGCAGTGACCTGTAACCGGGACATGCGCACATGCAGCGCCTGCCGCGCCTGCGACTCGCCATTTTCCATCAGGGGCATGCCCTGGATCAGGTTCTGGATCAGCAGGGCGAGATGCGGGTGATCCTGCCGCAGCAACTGGAATGTCAATTCCAGCGCATCACGCCGGAATACGTCCGGGCGGTGCAGGTAATCCTCGTCAACAACTTGGGCAAGTAGACGCATGACTTCGGGCGGGTTGGGTGGCTGCTGGTTCTGACCAGTGTAGCCGGAATCCCGGGGAGTGGCAGGCGCCACTCGTGCAAATACGCCCCGGCAGTTACAATCTGCGCCTCGCCAGCCGACTGCCCGCGCCATGGAATTGCCCGAAATTGATGACCAGCTGGATACCTGCGGCTTACGCTGTCCGGAGCCGGTCATGTTGCTGCATGGACGCATCCGCAGCCTGGCGCCCGGCGCGGTACTGGAAGTGCGGGCGACCGACCCGTCGACCGAGCGCGACATCCCGCGCTTCTGCGATTTCCTCGGTCACGAGTTGCTCGAGCGGCAGCAGGCTGAGGCCGTGTATATCTACCTGATTCGCAAGAAGACCACGTAAGTTCTGCGGTTCTGCCTCAGGTTTCCTGCAACAGCGCCAGCGCAGCCAGGGCGTCCGGATCCTGCTCCTTGATCTTGTTGGCAATGCGGTGCTGGAAAAAGTACCGGAAATCGGGATGTTCCTGTGCGGCATACAGGCAGTCATCACCGGGAAGCACCGGGGTGGCCGAAACCTGTTCGTCGTCGATCAGCATGCCGTGTATGCGCCCGTCGCCGTACAGGCGCCAGCTGTGTACTTCGATCAGGGTCAGGGAGCGAAATCCATCCCCGGTCAGTACCGCGTGGGTGCCGTGGTTGTCAGGCAGTTCCTGGATCACATCTTCCGGATTCGCACCTTCCATCTCGTAATAGTCGGCGGCGGTCTCCAGTTCGGCGATCTTGTGCTCCGGTGGTTCGTGAAACACATCCTCGATGCCGGCGTCGTAGTAGCCTTCGAAGTGCCCGTTCAGCGGATCCTTGATTTCCGGGCAGGTGACGATGTCGCCCAGCCAGGGTACCAGGCCGGTGACTTCGCCATTGGCGCGCAGTCCCCAGAAGAGGATTTTCACGCTGAACAGTTTTTCCGGGTCGTTGTCGTTGCTGTAGAGCATCTCCAGCCCGTCCAGTTCGGGCGCCAGGCGCACGAATCGGCGTTGCTCGGGTGCTTGCCAGGGCTGGCGGGAGCGGATATCGATCACAGGGGCAGTTCGTTGGGACATGGGCCGTCTCCTCTGGCTGCGCCGGGCGATCCTGCCCGAACGGGAACCCGGTTGAAAGCGGGTACCTGATTTCAGTATAGAGAATTTTGAGGGCCGTGGAAGAGGCCGGTCAGGGGGTGTTTTGTGGGTTTTAAGTAACTGATATATATAGATTAAAATGCTGCGCAGGCGGCACTGCGCGGGCTCGGGCCGGGCTTTTCGGGAAGTCCGGGCGGCCCCCGGGGCGCGGGGTGCATGTATGATCCGATCGCAGTCCGTAGCGGCGGACTGAATCCTGAATCCGGACCGGAGGCCTTCGATGCGTATCGTCGCGGACGAAAACATTGTGCTGCTCGATGACCTGTTCAGCGGTTTCGGGGATTTGCAGAGAGTGCCGGGCCGGTCGATCACCCCTGCAGTGGTCCGCGACGCAGATGTGCTGCTGGTCCGTTCCGTGACGCGGGTGAATCGCGCCCTGCTGGAGAACTCCAGGGTGCAGTTCATCGGCTCGGCCACGGCCGGGACCGACCACCTGGATCTTACCTGGCTGCACGATCGTGGCATCCATGTCTCGTGGGCCGCCGGTTGCAATGCGCCGTCGGTGGCCGACTATGTGCTGGCCGCGCTGCTCTACCTGGTGGACTACGACCTGGAACGCTTGCGCGGGCGCACTGCCGGCATCATCGGTTGTGGCAATGTCGGCACGCTGGTGCGGGACCGGCTGGTACGTTGCGGCCTGCGCTGCGTGGCCTGCGATCCGCCGCGGGCACGCCAGGAGGGCGATGCGGGCTTTGTCGAACTGGAAGAGGCGCTCGCGGCCGACATCATCAGCCTGCACGTGCCGCTGCAGGAGAGCGGGATGTTTGCCACCCATCACCTGCTGGATGCCGATCGGCTCGGGCGGCTGGCTGCGGGTACGGTACTCATCAATACCAGTCGTGGTCCGGTGGTGGACAACCGGGCGCTGCGCAAGTTGCTGCGCACACGCCGCGATCTGCATGCGGTCATGGACGTGTGGGAAGACGAGCCCACTCCCGATCCGCGCCTGGTGCGCCGGGTCGCGCTGGCCACACCCCACGTGGCCGGCTACAGCCTGGATGGCAAAATCCAGGGTAGCGTTGCGGTGTTCCATGCCCTGAATGATTTTCTCGGGCGGGCGTCCGACTTTCAGCCGGAGCAGTTCATTCCTGAAGCGCCGGTGCGCAGCCTGGTGTTTTCCAACGAGGTGGAACCGGCCCACGCGTTGCGGGCGGCCGTGACCGCGAGTTATTCCATCCTGCGGGACGATTCGGCCATGCGCGCCATGATGCGGCGTCCCGAGGGCGGTGTCGCCGAGGGTTTCGACGCTTTGCGGAAAAACTATCCACTGCGGCGGGATTTCAGCAATATCCGGGTGCGGGTGCGCCATTCCAGCCGCGGCGTACCGGCGATTCTGCGGGCCGTGGGGTTTCGTGCGGGCTGAGGTCGGTGGGGCGCCGGGATACCTGCGCCCGGATCAGTCGTCGGCCGGTTTTTCGTCTTCCGCGTCCACTTCCGGATCAAGCTTCTTGCAGGCATCCTTGATCATGTCTTCGGTGATCGGGATCTCGCGACCGTCCTCACCAATGATGGCGGCACCGTGGAAATCAATTGCGTCTGAATCCGGCTGCGTATCGGATGCTGGTGGCTCGTTTTTCTTGTCGCCGCTCATGGTGGTTTGCTCGCCCGCCGGTTGCTGAAAACGCCGTGACGATGGGTCAGGTCAGACCAAAACCGTCATGCGTTACCGGATATTAGCGAATCATTGCGAACTTGTGAATTGGACCTGCGTCTGATGCCGGCGCGCAATGCGCTGATTTGTTTTGATAAATGTGCGGGATTCCTGCCGGCTGGCAGTGCCATTGCCGAGTCAGCCGGTGTAAGGTGATATTTAACTAACACTTGTTAGATGGTCTTCGAAGGTCGTCGCCCATGAGCAAGTCCTGCCCGTAGAACTTCCTCGATACCCTGTCGCCTGCGCACCACGAGCATTTTCATCTCGGGCATCCTCTCGTCGCGGCCGCGCCGTGCTACCGTTTACCCCTGATACGCCGCATTCTCGAGGCGCGGGATGCCATCCCGCCCGCCTCGCAAGCGCGTACGCACCGGGACGTTCTGCGCCTTGCCGTGACGTCCTGATCCGGCCCGCTGGATCCCGGCGCGCCCCGTTTCTGTTACAGGAGTCACGCATGGATTTTTCAGGTAAGCATGTATTCGTATCCGGTGGTACCAGTGGTATCAACCTCGGCATTGCCAATGGCTTTGCGGCCGCCGGCGCCAAACTGGCGGTGATGAGCCGCTCGCAGGACAAGGTCGATGCGGCGGTGAAACAACTGCAGGCGCATGGCGGGGAAGTGCTGGGTTTTGCCGCCGATGTGCGCGATCACGAGGCCGTGGAACAGGTGCTTGCCGCTGCTGCCGGACAACTGGGTCCCATCGATGTGCTGATTTCCGGGGCGGCCGGAAATTTCCCGGCGCCGGCGCTGGGAATCTCGCCGAACGGTTTTCGCTCGGTGGTGGAAATTGACCTGCTGGGAACCTTTCACGTGATCCGCGCAGCCCATGCCCACCTGCGCAAACCCGGTGCCTCGGTCATCAACATTTCCGCACCACAGGCCTACAACCCCATGGAAATGCAGGCGCATGTCTGCGCGGCCAAGGCCGGGGTGGACATGATCACGCGGGTGCTGGCGATCGAGTGGGGCGTGGATGGCATACGCGTGAATTCGATCTCGCCGGGTCCCATCGACAACACCGAAGGCATGCGCCGCCTGGCGCCCACTGAAGAGGTGCGCGAGGCGGTGCTGGAATCAGTGCCCCTGCGTCGCATGGGCGATGTGGCGGATATCGCGAATGCCGCGATGATGCTCAGTTCACCGCTGGGTTCCTATATCACCGGCGTGGTGTTGCCGGTCGACGGCGGTTGGTCGCTGGGCGGCACCGCGATTGCCGGCGACAGCCTCAAGCGCATCATGCTCGGCAAAAAGAAACCCGGCTGAACCCTGTCTCCCTCAGGCCTGCACCCGGCCTTCCTGCAGCGCCAGGATGCGATCGTCCAGCGGCGGGTGGGTGGCCAGTAACTGGCCAAGTTTGCCCGTCAACGGGCCACGGATGCCAAAGGCCTGCATATGCTCGGGCATTTCGGCCGGAGTATGGGCACGGCGCAGGGCGTTCAGGGCCGAGACCATGGCATCGCGACCGGCCAGCTTGGCGCCCCAGGCATCGGCGCGGTATTCGCGCTTGCGCGAGAACCAGCAGACGATGATGGAAGCCAGGATGCCGAGTACCATTTCGGCGATCATGACGATGATGAAGTAGCCGAATCCGGGTCCGCGGTTGCGCCCCTGGTTCAGGGCGCTGTCGATGATGCGGCCTATCACCCGCGCAAAGAACATGACGAAGGTGTTCACCACGCCCTGGATCAGGGACATGGTCACCATGTCGCCATTTGCCACGTGACCCACCTCGTGGGCCAGCACAGCGCGGACTTCGTGCTGATTCATGTTCTCCAGCAGGCCGGTGCTGACCGCCACCAGGGCATCGTTTTTCTGGAAGCCGGTGGCGAAAGCATTCGGCGCGGAGGACGGAAACACGCCGACTTCCGGCATGCCGATGCCTGCCTCGCGGGCCAGGCTGCGCACCGTTTCCAGCAGCCAGGTTTCAGTCTGGGAGGTTGGATTCTCGATCACTTTCACGCGCATGGCGCGCTTGGCCATGAACTTGGACATCAGGGCCGAGATCAGCGAACCACCGAAACCGAATATGGCGCAGAAGATCAGCAGCGCGTCCATGTTGTTGGCGAAATAGGCATCGCCCAGGCTGTACCCGAGCACGTTGAGCGCCACACCGGCGACCAGCAGCACCGCCATATTGGTCAGCAGGTAGAGGATGATCGTCTGCATGGTGGTTTTCCTCGGTAAGGGTCAATAACTGTTATCGCAGTATATGGGGGTTGCGATGCGAAATATCAATTACCCCCTCGGGAGCGGAATGCACAATCGCCTCCCGTTTGATGATGAAAAGGACGGGGTTGTCGCAGGTCGGCCGGCTTGGGGAGCGCATTTTCCTGAATCGCCGCCTCCATCCTTGGCGGCTCCGATGGTCGTGACGGGCAAGTTCGGTTCAGGAATGCCGCGCCAGCAGGTAATGCATGATCTGGCGCAGCTGCTCCGATGAGCCGTTGCGGATCGCTCGGTGCAGGCGGAATACGTTGGTCTGCCGCTGGGCCAGCACCGAGGGGGGCAGGGTGTCGTCCTCGTCGCTGGTCTCGCTGATGAATTCGTGGCGGGCGGACAGCAGCATGAATGCTTTATGGGAAAGCACCGCCTGCTCGATGGCTTCCTGGCGTACGGTGTCGTCGTAGCGCAGATAGCCTTCGTCGCCCAGCCACAGCATGGTGCCGAAGCAGGACAGGTAGCGCGGGCTGTGCAGGCCGAATTCGTCGACTTCGTCCGGCCCGCAGATGTCTTCCACGTAGACCGTCGACTTGCGCGGAAAAGTCAGGAACAAGGCCATCAGGATCAGGCCTGCGTCCTTGTAAAAGTCATCTATGTGCAAATCCTGCATGTCGCGCGCCGAGCCGGTGAATACGCCCTAGTCTGGTTTATAACCGTGCAGGAAGTGCGCGATTTTTTCAATGGCGGTGGTGAGGTCTTCCTCGTGCGGCAGGAACACCAGGCGCAGGTGCTGGGTGTCTGCCAGGTTGAAGCCACTACCCTGCACGACCAGCACTTTTTCCTGGCGCAGCAACTGCAGCACGAATTGCTCGTCATCGGCGATCGGGTAACGCTCCGGGTCGAGGCGGGGGAACAGGTACAGTGCGCCACCCGGCTTCGTGCAGGTCACCCCGGGGATGTCTGTCAGCAACCGCCAGGCCAGTTCCCGCTGGCGGTGCAGGCGTCCGCCCGGCGCAACCAGGTCTTCGATACTCTGGTGACCGCCGAGAGCACTTTGTATCGCGTGCTGGGCAGGGACATTGGCGCACAGGCGCATGGACGAGAGGATGTCCAGGCCCTCGATGTAGTCGCGGGCGTGCTCGCGGGCGCCGGACAGCACCATCCAGCCGGTGCGGAAACCGGCAATGCGATAGGTCTTCGACAGCCCGTTGAACGTGACGACCAGCAGGTCGTCGCACAGTTCGGCAATACATGTGTGTTTGGCATCGTCGTAGATGATCTTTTCGTAGATTTCGTCTGCGAACAGAATCAGTTGGTGCTGCCGGGCGATCTCGATGATCTCCTCAAGCACCGCGCGCGAATACACGGCCCCGGTGGGGTTGTTGGGGTTGATCAGAACGATGCCACGGGTGGCGGAAGTGATTTTGGCCCGGATATCGTCGGGATCGGGAAACCAGCCGGCACTTTCGTCGCAGCGATAATGCACCGGCGTGCCGCCGGCCAGGCTCACGGCCGCCGTCCAGAGCGGGTAGTCGGGCGCCGGGATCAGCATTTCATCGCCACCGTTAAGAAGCGCCTGCATCGCCATGACGATGAGTTCGCTGACGCCATTGCCGAGGTACACGTCTTCGACGGACAGATAGTTGATACCCCTGGCCTCGTAGTATTGCACCACGGCGTTTCGTGCCGAGAACAGGCCCTTGGAATCACAATAGCCCTGGGATTGCGGCAGGTGGTGAATGACATCCTGCAGGATGCGTTCCGGCGCATACAGGCCGAAAGGAGCCGGGTTGCCAATGTTCAGCTTGGTGATGCGGTGGCCTTCCTCCTCCATGCGCCTGGCCTCGTCGAGGACAGCGCCGCGAATGTCGTAGCAGACACCCGCCAGTTTCAGCGATTTTTGAATCGAATGGGTCACGGCCTGTCCTTGCGTGGTCGGTAAGCGTGCACTAGTGTATCGACAAGTCCGGCTTCTCCGGAATACTTCCAGCAGGATCATTCAGCCAGTGACGGAAAAGGTGCGCAAATCTGACGCCGAATGGCGGGACCAACTGGGTGAGGAAACCTACCAGGTAGCCCGTTGCAAGGGTACCGAGCGAGCCTTTACCGGTGCCTACTGGAACGAGAAGCGCAACGGCATCTACCACTGCGCCTGTTGTGACAGCCCCCTGTTTGATGCCGATCACAAGTATGACAGCGGCTCTGGCTGGCCCAGTTTCTGGCAGCCCAGCGCCGATGAAGCCGTGGTTACCGAGGGCGATAACAGCCTGATGATGCGCCGTACCGAGGTACTGTGTGCCGCCTGTGATGCCCACCTCGGCCACGTGTTCGAAGATGGCCCACCGCCCACCGGGCTGCGCTACTGCATCAATTCCCTGAGCCTGCGCTTTGCGCCGGAAGCAGAAGCCGGCGGGGACGATCAATCGTGAATCGACCCAAATCCGCGCAGTTTGGCGTGGGTCAGGTGGTTTTGCACAAACTTTTCAATTATCGCGGCGTCATTTATGACGTCGATCCGGTATTCATGCTGAGTGATGAATGGTACCGGCAGATGGCGAAATCGAATCCGCCCCGGGATGAGCCCTGGTATCGCGTACTGGTCGATAATGCCACGCACGAAACCTACGTGGCCGAGCGGAACCTCGAGCCCGATGCCGACCCCGAAGACCCCGTCCGGCATCCACTGCTGGATGCCTATTTTTCCGGATTCGAAGACGATCACTACCTGCCCCGGGACCGCGGCAACTGATCGTCAGCGCGTTCCGCGTACATTCCGCTGGCGGCATTTCCTGTCCACTTCTGATAACGCCGGCGCCGTGCCGGTGATTCTGGCAGTTACCTCCCATAGCTGATAAGTTGCTGCGATTGTATAGCGACGAGGTAACTGCGATGAGTGCTGACCTGTTTCAAATCCCCTGCCAGCGCATTGATGGTAGCGAGGCGGATCTGTCCGAGTTCCGGGGCAAGGTGCTGCTGATCGTCAACGTGGCCAGTAAGTGCGGATTTACCCCGCAGTACAAAGGCCTGGAAGAACTGCACCAGAAGTACCGCGATCGCGGCTTCGAGGTGCTTGGTTTTCCCTGTAACCAGTTTCTCAGCCAGGAACCGGGTGATGCGAGCCAGATCAGCGAGTTCTGTGAGCTGAATTTTGGTGTCACGTTTCCACTGTTCGCCAAGATCGATGTCAACGGGGACAGCGCGCATCCGCTGTACGTGCACCTGAAGGAGCAGGCGCCCGGCATGCTGGGTACCAAGGCGGTGAAATGGAATTTCACCAAGTTCCTGGTCAACCGCGACGGCGAGGTGGTCAAGCGCATTTCCACCAACACCGAGCCCGAGGAAATCATTCCGGATATCGAGGCGCTGCTGTAAACGGTTTGATCGCGGCCGGTTGGCTCAGGCGGTGGGCTGTGCCGAAGTGGCCAGCCACTTGTCGATGACCTGCTGCAGTTCTTTCTGCTTGTAGGGTTTGGTCAGGTAGTCATTCATGCCGGCCACCTCGCAGCGCTCCCTGTCCTCGCGCAGGGCATTTGCCGTCAGCGCAATGATTGGCAGCTTCTGACCCTTGTCCAGGCTGCGAATCGTGCGGGTTGCTTCAAAGCCATCCATGACGGGCATCTGGCAATCCATCAACACCAGGTCATAGTTCTCGTGCTCCACGGCATGGACCGCTTCCTTGCCGTTGTGGGCGATGGTTATCTGGTAGCCCATTTTCTTCAGCATGCCGGTTGCGACAATCTGGTTCACGTTGTTGTCTTCAACCAGCAGGATGCGGTAGCGCGATGCGTTGCTGGTGTCCGGTGCGGCCTTGCTGACGGCCACTTCCTTCTTGCGAATGCCCAGTACGCGAAGCAAGGCTGCATGTATGGAGGCCCGGCGTAACGGCGTATTCAGCCGCTGTTCAAAAACGTCGAGATCATCGGCTGCATAACTGGCAAACTGCGCGGGCGCGCCGGTCAGGATCCAGCTTGTGTTTTTGCGCAATTCCACGCTGCTCTGGGCGTGGAATTGCGGCTCGTTGGTGAATACGCAGCTGCGTTGTGCATCCTGCAGAAATTCCGCCAGCGGCCCCGTGCAGTCTTCCGGTTCTGCCTCGATGATCCTGCACTGCGCCCCCCAGTGCTCAAGGTGATCCCGCAGTACGTCATGATTGTTCATGTGCTTGCGGGTCAGAATCGCGCAGGTCAGGGTGTTGATGTCAGGGTGCGGTTTGAACTTGCGGACTGTACGCGGTTTGCCCAGCGGCAGGCGCACGGTGAATGTGCTGCCGACGCCAATTTCGGATTTCAGCGACAGCTTACCGTCCATGGCTTCTGCCAGTTGCCGGCAGAGCGTCAGGCCGATGCCGGTGCCGCCGAATTCCCGGGTCGTGCTGCTGGCGGCCTGGGCAAAGGGTTCAAATATTTTTTCCAGTGATTCCTCAGGTATGCCAATGCCGGTGTCAATGACGTCGATACGAATCAGGTAATTGTCACTGCCCTCATCCTCGCAGGTGAGCCGGATGGTCACTTCACCCTTGCGTGTGAACTTGACCGCGTTGCCGGTCAGGTTGCTGATGATCTGCCTGACCCGCGTCGGGTCGCCGATTACCTCTTCCGGGAAATCCGGTCCGATCTGCGCGGTCAGTTCGAACAGGTTGGTATGGGCATTCTGCGACAACAGGCCGGCGACTTCTTCCGCGGTCTGGCGCAGGTCGAAGGGGATTTCTTCCAGGGAATATTTGCCGGATTCGAACTTGGACAGATCCAGGATGTCGTTGAGGATGTCGAGTAGCGCGATCCCGGAGTTGTGGGCAATTTCCAGGTTGTGGCGCTGCTCGTCACTCAGGGGCGTGTCGATGGTCAGGCCGATCATGCCCAGCACGCCGTTCAGGGGCGTGCGAATTTCGTGGCTCATATTGGTCAGAAATTCCGAACGTGCCTGGGCGATCTTCTGGGCATGTTCCTTGGACTGTCGTAATTCATCATTGGTGCGCAGCAACTGATCATTCGATGCGGTCAGCGCAGCGGTGCGGTTTTCGACGATGTTTTCCAGTTCTTCGAGGTACACCGTCAGGCGGTCTTCATCCCGTTTGCGCTTGTCCAGCAGCCCGTGGATTGCTTCCAACTGGCGGTTGGTCGACTCCACGAGCACGCCAAACTCGTCGTTCTCATGGCCGGCCGGTGCCCGCAGGGTCAGCTTGGCAGGATCGCTCAGGTCCACCTCGCCAATCGAGTTGGCAATGTTTACCAGCGGCTTGGTCATGGTCCGATAAAAGATCAGCAGCAGTATGCCGGCCAGCAACAGGCTGGTGAGCAGCGCATACAACAGCGACGCGATCGCGCTGGATAAGAAGTCGTTGCCCACCGAGGCAATATCCACACCGATACGCAGCGTGCCGAGAAGTTCCCCGGGGGACTGCTCGACGCGCAGGTCGGTGGAAAACTCGGCAAACTCGGCAAAGAGTGCGTCAACCAGCCAGTCATTGATCGGCGTTTCGGAATCCATGCTGGAAACGGCGAGCGGCACATTGCGACTGTCGAGAATTTCTGCCCGGCTGATAGACGGATATGCCAGCAGGCCGGCTACGAGTTCCTGGGCGAGTTCATTGTCGAGGTTGTAGGCGATCTGCGAGGCCGGGCTGCGCGCATAATTGAGGATGGCTTCGGTTCGGTCATGCACGAGTTTCTTTTCATCGAC
Source organism: Pseudomonadales bacterium (assembly GCA_041623535.1). GTDB lineage: Bacteria > Pseudomonadota > Gammaproteobacteria > Pseudomonadales > JBFGWM01 > JBFJWR01. Next base: position 6,145 of record JBFJWR010000014.1, on the reverse strand, counting down.
ATAGCCGAAGAAAATCTGGAACGCACTGAGCACCATGCCGAGACTGAGCGCGGCCACCAGCGTATTGATGGCCTGCTTGATGGAAATTTTGTCTCTGAGCCTGATCTCGCGCATCCGTGGTCTTCTATCCGCTAATGGCCGTACTGCAATTGATCGTGGGTTTGTTCGGCCGACGCATAGCGGGACATGCTATTCGTCGGAGCGCAGACGCACCGTCCCAGAAGTCTAGTTCACGCACGCGACAGTGGTAGTGTAAAGCGTCTTGTTTCCGGAATTCCCCCTGTGCCGCGAAATAACCGAAAACAAACAGTGTTTCAAAGATTTAGTCTAGACTTCGTGGCATGTGTCAAGTGTCTTTCCAGGGTCGGGTCCCGGTGGTGTAATGGCTTCGGCAGCGTATTTGTGGATGCCAGGGGCCGGTGATGGTAGAGAGAAGAGTCGAATGCGTTTTCTGAACGCGCTGTTATGCCTCTGGTGCCTTGCCGGTACTTCACTGACCCTGGCGATGGATGCGCCGGTGGCCGGTCCCGTGGTGCTGGATCGCGGCACGCAGCATGTCCCCCTGGGTGAGCACACGATGTGGTGGCTGGAGGAGGGCTCCGCCCGCACCATCGATGAGGTCGAAACCGGACCGCTCGCCGCACAGTTTCAGCCCGGCCACGCCAGCGTTCTGAATTTTGGTTTTCGCGATGATCCGGTCTGGTTGCGCCTCCAGGTGACGAATCCGGGAACTGCCGCGCGCGCGGCACTGCTGAGCGTGGACTATCCGATTCTCGACCGCATCGACCTCTGGGTGCGCGGGCGCGCAGGGCGCACGCACCAGATGCTGGGCGATACGCTGCCCTACAGCGAGCGACCCTTGCAGGTGTACGAGCATGTGTTCCCACTGGAACTGGCTGCCGGTGAGACCGTTACCATCCATATGCGGGTCCAGTCCCAGACTTCGCTGACCATCCCGCTCTTTCTCAGCTCCGAACGCGGCTTTACCGAAGCGGTATACCGGGCGCAGTGGGGGGCGGGGATTTTCTACGGCGTGCTGCTGGCCATGGCGGTGTACGCGATCCTGTCCTACCTGATTACGCGGCACCGGATCCTGGTCTCTTACACGGTGTTCGTGCTGTCGATCCTGCTGGTGGCCGCGACCCTGGACGGCGTCGGCTTCAGTTACTGGGGGAATGCGCTGCATTTCCAGCAGTATGCGCAGTACTTTTTCATATTGCTTGCGTCGCTGTGTGCACTGCGATTTACTCGGGAGTTCGTCAAACCCGGCTTGGTGCCCTGGATGGCGCTCGTGGAGAGGATGCTGACCATTCTGCACCTGGTGGGCATGCCGATCATTTTCCTGTTTGATCCGGGTACGGCCGGCAAGAGCACCCTGATGCTGCTGATGGTCACCGTCCTGTTCCTGGTCGTGGGCGCACTGTGGCGGTGGTTGCGGGATGATTACGCCCCGGCCCGTATCTACGTGCTTTCTCTCAGTCCGACCCTGATTCTCATCGTTCTGAACGTGCTGGCGGTAGGCGGGATCATAGAGCAGGGAATGCTGCCGCCTTACCTGTATCGCTTCGGATTCATCCTGCAGGTGGTGCTGTTCGCCGGCATCCAGGGCCAGCGCATGACGCGCCTGCAAAGCGAAAAGGCTGAACTGCGGAATCTGGCGATCCAGGCGCAGGCAGAATACAAGGCCCGCTCGGAATTCATGGCCCGTATCAGTCACGAAATCCGCACCCCGATGAACGGCATCCTCGGCATGGTGGATTTGTTGCGCGACACGCCACTGGAAAGCCGCCAGAAGCAATTCCTCAGCGTGGTGCGCAATTCCGGCATGGCGCTGCTGGGGGTGATCAATGATGTGCTTGATTTCTCCAAGATCGAATCGGGTCACATGGAACTGGACCCGGTGGATTTTTCACCAGATGTATTGATCAGTGATGCCCTGTCGATTTTTGTCCTGCAGTGTGAGCGCAAGGGCCTGAACATTTACGCAGCGGTGGACCCGGCGATACCCGGGACTGTGCATGGCGACAGTCTGCGTCTGCGGCAGGTGCTGATCAACCTGGTGGGGAACGCCTACAAGTTCACCGCGTCCGGCCATGTGCGCATCCGGGTGCAGCTGCGGCCGCGGGCAGATGATGAAAGAATCTGGCTGCGCTTTGAGGTCGAGGATTCGGGCATCGGTATTCCGGAATCGGTGATTGGCCGCCTGTTCCAGAGTTTCTCCCAGGCGGATGCCTCCACCACGCGGCGCTTTGGCGGAACCGGACTGGGTCTGGCCATCTGCCGCCAGCTCTGCGCGCTGATGGGTGGCGAAGTAGGGGTGACGTCCAGGCCGGACCAGGGATCCACCTTCCACGCAGAATTGCCCTTTGCACCGGCGTGCGAGGAAGTCGGCCTGCGGGACGAGTACGACGCACTGCTGCGCGCTGAATCCGTACTGCTGGTCGAGCCGAATGAAGAACTTGGCGCCATGCTCGCAGAGGAAGTGCGCCAGCTGGGGGGGCGGCTCGACCACTTTGTCTCCGGCCAGGCTGCCGAGCAGCATCTGCAGTCGCTGGACGATGCTGCCGAGCCCGCCTATCAGTGGGTGGCGATCAGCAGCGAGCTACCCGAAGGAGACAGCATCTCGTTGGCGAAAAAACTGGTGGACAACGGGTTTGCCTGGCGGGATTGCATCCTGTTGTTCACTGGCATGGACGAGCACATTTCGCCGGATGAGTTATGTGCAGCCGGCATCCGGTGCGCGCTGCCACGTCCTGTTTCCCGCTATCAGCTTGGAGTTGCCATTGCGGGCATGCGGCAGAATCTGACCAGTGCGCCGGATGACGAGCAACTCGATGACAAGGCGTCCTTCCTCAGTCGGCAGGGCCTGCGCGTACTGGTGGCGGAAGACAACCCGGTCAACCAGATAGTGAGTAAGGCGTACCTGAAAAAGCTGCGGCTGGAGCCCGTGTTCGCAAACGACGGGCTGGAAGCGACGCGCCTGGTACGCGACGCCGGCGACCCGCCCTATGACGTGATCCTGATGGATTGCGTGATGCCGGAAATGGACGGTTTCGAGGCTGCCAGGCAGATTCGCCAGTTCGAACTGGACTCCGCACGACCGCGCAGCATTATCATCGCAACCACCGCGCACGTGGCTCCGGAAGAGCTGAACCGCGTCATGCAGGCGGGTATGGACGACTGCCTGTCCAAGCCGTTTGACCTGGAGGGGCTGACCGAGTGCCTGTATTCCTGGGTGAAAAAGCGGCAGCAGACCACGAACCCGGAGGCCGAGGCCTCGCAGTCATGATCTGATCGTCGGCGAAGACTAGTCGTAATCGACTTTCTTCTTCCAGGAGTTTTCTTCCTCCATCAACTCGTCGAGTTGCGCACCCAGTCCGGCATCCGCAGACGCGGCTTCACTTTCTGCTCTCAGGCGCTGCACCTCGGCGCCTTCCTCTGCGCTGAAGGCGCCAAACTTTTCGATATTGGACTGGAGTTCGCGGATCTCCTCGATGCGTGCGTGCCAGTTGCCCTGCTGATTGATCTTGGCCAGTTCCGTGGCACAGGAATCGAGATGATGGATGGCAACCGGCGGTTTCCCTTCCTGGATGGCACGGCGCGCCTGCGCCATGTACAGGGCGTGCAGGGTTTCTCCGTTCATCTGGCCGATGTGGTCCAGAAACTGCTGCGTCGCCGCGGCATCCAGTTGCCGGGATTCGTTCAGGCTGAGAACCAGCTGATGCAGCGATCTCAGCCTGGCGCGCGTCTCACGCACCATGGCCTCGTTGCCTAACTGCAGTCGTTCCGGTGCGGGTTCGGCTTCCTTGATACGCGGGATGATTTCCTGCAGCTGCGTTGTGTAATGGCTGATCTCGCGCGCGTTCGGCTGGAGCTTCTGCAGGGTTCGCAGATCAATGCTGATGCCACGAACCAGTATCATCTGCAGTGCCGGTGTCAGCATGCCGGCAGGCATCTCGGTCAGCGCGGTCCAGTATTTGCGAATGCGGATGCCCAGGTCGCGGACCTGGCGAGCGCGAAGCTGGCGCTGCTCCTCCATGCGTTGCATGACGACGGCAAAGCCCAGCAACACGGCAACTGCCGCTGCGGCCAGACCAATGATGAAAGAAGTCTGCATAGTGATCATTCCTGGGGCACCGGCGCGGTCTGCAGATCGCCCGGCGCTGCGCGTCTTCAGAACTGATTGTAGATGCCGATTCAGTTCGGCGTCAGGTCATGGGGCAATTCTACTCGGTGGCCCGGCTATGGAGGCGACTGGTGCCGCGAATCAGGCGGGAAAGGGCGGTCTTGCTGGCCACCCCGAGTTTCTCATAGGCGCGGTAGAGATGGCTGGATACCGTGGTGGGTGCGAGCCCCAGCTCGCGGCCGATCTCCTTGTGCGACAGTCCCTGGCAGACGCCTTCGACAACCTGTCGTTCGCGTCGGGTCAACTGGTCGAGGGGGCCGGATTCGCGGATGCGCAGCAGGATGAGGTCCGACAGGCGCGAGGCCTGAATATACAGACCGTTCAGTTCCATGTTGCATTCTTCAGCGGTTAACTGGAACGGCAGTACCCCGGGTTCCCGTTCGGGAAAATGCTTGTCCAGCATATCCATGAAGCCGGCTTCCGCCTCGTGAAAGATGCCATGACGGTCGATCACGGCGGCTCCGGTGTTATTCGCGGTGCGGGGGTCCGGGCGAGTCAGGTGCAGGAAAAAGGCATGGGTTGCGGCTTTGCCCAGGTGGTAGGCGATGACCTGCTGCAGTTGTTTCTCCTGGTCACTGAAGGGCTGGTCCGGATCCGACCGGTACAGCGTGATCAGCGAGGACAGCCCGGTGCGGGTGTCCACGTTGCGGGTCGCGAGGATGTGCTCGATGCCATGCTTGCGAAAGCACTTCTTGTATACCTTGGAGCGTCGAAATGCACTTTCCGTAACCACGTCGAGCATGGTGATCGACGTCCCCGGTTCATCCTGCAGGGCTTCGAAGAGCGGGTTGTCATCGCGAGTGCGCACCAGGTCTGCCGAAAATGTCGCGGGTAGTCCCTGCAGCGTCAGTGAATGGAAGTTGCCGGTCAGGGCGCTGCCGGTCCCCCATAACGCCGCATCACAGCGCACCATCTGGCGGGCTTCAGCGAGTGCCCAGTCGCGATAATCCTCGGCGCCCAGGCCGGGCGCCGAGAGATAGAGGTTGGCAATGAAGTGCTGCAGCACTGCGGTGGCCGGATGCGGATCGGCCCCGGAACAGTTTGCCGCTGGCTCCTTGCGCTTGGTCACCCGTTGCGGACTCAGGCTTTCCGCGCGGCTTTTTCCAGGTCCGTCAGGGCATGCTCCAGGTACTCAGCCAAGCGGGCAATGCCCGGCAGCGCGTCCCGGCAGCCGATCAGGGCGATGTCCAGGCTGTCGACGTAACTGGTGATCGTGATGTTCAGCGCCTGGCCGTGGAACAGCAGTGATACCGCGTACAACTCGTCGAGGTGGGCGCCGTTCATGTACAGGTCCCGCTTGGGCCCGGGAACATTCGAGATGACCAGGTTGAACATCGGTCTCCGCAGGCTGGGGCGGCCGGTGATCTGGCCAATGCTGTAGGGCAGAAAACCCAGCGAGGTGTAATTGATGATGGCTTCGCGGCTCATGCTTTGCAGCAGGTCCTTGCCCTCGGACATGGAGGCGCGGATTTTCGCGAAGCGTTCCACCGGGTCGGCCATTTCGGTGCCCATGACGCAGAGAATAAAGCTGATGGCATTGCCGGTGCTCTCGCTGTCTGCCGGCCGGACCGATACCGGTACCTGGCCGATCAGGGGCTTGTCGGGCAGGCCATCGTGTTCAATCAGGTACTCCCGCAGCGCGCCGGCGCACATGGTCATGATGATGTCGTTCAGCGTGCCGCCCAGCGTTTTGGCCAGTTCCTTGATGCGTTCAATCTTGAACTTGGCCACGGTGAAGCGGCGCTGACCGGTGACCTTGCAGTTCAGCATGCTCGGCGGTGCGGCATAGGGGATGCCGAGTTGCTTCTCCGACTTGCGGGCTTCCTTCGCCAGTCGGGCGAAGGCCGCGGTGACCTGTGCGACAGTTTTGGCCTGTGAAGTGGCCTGCTCAATGGTGGTCTGGATCAGGCTGGAGATCTGCGGCACGGTGCCGGACGCCATTTTCTTTTTCTTGCGCGG
>JBFJWR010000013.1:0-21326 GCA_041623535.1 Pseudomonadales bacterium | reverse complement strand
GTACCTCAGGTAAATGCGGCCGCGAATAACTTCTGCGTGTATTCCTGCTGCGGGTTGGCGAACACCTCGCTCGCGGTACCCGTTTCGATCATCCTGCCGTTTTGCATCACGATCAGGTCATGGCAGACCGCCTTGACCACCGCCAGGTCGTGGCTGATGAACAGGTAGGCGAGCTGGTATTTTTCCTGCAGTTCGCGCAGCAGTTCGATGATCTGTTTTTGCACGGTGCGGTCTAGTGCCGACGTCGGTTCGTCGAGAATGATCAGCCGTGGTCGCAGCACCAGTGCGCGGGCAATCGCGACGCGCTGTCGCTGGCCGCCGGAAAACTCGTGCGGATAGCGGTTCCGCGAGGCTGCATCGAGGCCGACTTCTTCCAGTACACGCAGCACCGCCTGCTCGTTCTCCTCCCGCGAGCCCGTACCATGAACCTCCAGTCCCTCGCCGATGATCTCCTGGATGGACATGCGCGGACTGAGGCTGCCGAAGGGGTCCTGGAACACGATCTGGATTTCGCCGCGCAGGGGGCGGAATTCCTTTTGCGACATGCGTTCGATACGCTCGCCAGACAGGCTGATTGCACCGTCATGGGTGTCTATCAATCGCAGCGCGGCGAGCCCGAGCGTGGTTTTCCCCGAGCCGCTCTCGCCGACGACCCCGATGCTGCGGCCGGCATGCAGTTCCAGCGAGACGCCGTCCACCGCCTTGATGTGATCCACCACGCGTCGCATCAGGCCCCGGCGCACCGGGAACCAGACCCGCAGCGCATCGATTTTCAGCAAGGGCTCGCCTTCCCGTGGCAACGGACGGGGCGCGCCTTCCGGCTCCGCCGCGAGCAGGGTCCGGGTATAGGGAGCTTCGGCCTGCTGAAAAATCTTCGTCACAGTGCCTTGTTCCACGATGCGGCCCTGGCACATCACCGCGACCCGGTCCGCCACGTGCCGCACGATGCCCAGGTCGTGCGTGATCAGCAGGATGGCCATGCCCATTTCCTGCTGCAGTTCCTGCAGCAGATCGAGGATCTCTGCCTGCACGGTGACGTCCAGCGCGGTCGTCGGCTCGTCGGCGATCAGCAATTCCGGTTCGTTGGCCAGTGCCATGGCGATCATGACGCGTTGCCGTTGTCCGCCCGACAGTTCGTGTGGATAGGAGGCCAGTCGTTGCCCGGGGTTCGGGATCTGCACGCGCTCCAGCAGTTCTATGCAGCGCCTGCGCTGCTCGTCCCCCTTCAGGCCCTTGTGCAGTTCCAGTACCTCGCCGATCTGCTGTCCGATGGGGTGCAAGGGGTTGAGCGAGGTCATGGGCTCCTGGAAGATCATGCTGATGCGACTGCCGCGCACCTTGCGAAGTTCGCGCTCGTCGGCATGCAACAGGTCGATGTCGTGAAAACGCACGCGGCCGTCCGGGTGACTGGCCTTCGGGTAGGGCAGCAGGCGCAGGATGGACAGCGCGGTCACAGACTTGCCGGAGCCGCTTTCTCCGACCAGTGCCAGGGTCTCGCCGGCGAGAATCTGCAGGTTGACGTCGCGGACCGCGGCTATGGTCTGGGCGCCGTCATGAAAATCCACGCCCAGGTCTTCGATGCGCAGTACCGGTACCGGCTCCGTTGTCATCAGGATTTCCTCGGATCAAAGGCATCACGGGCCGCTTCGCCGATGAACACCAGCAGCGAGAGCATCAGTGACAGGACCGCGAACGCGGTCAGCCCCAGCCAGGGTGCATGCAGATTGGCCTTGCCCTGGGCGACGAGTTCTCCCAGCGACGGTGATCCCGGTGGCATGCCGAAACCCAGGAAGTCGAGTGCCGTGAGGGTGGTCACGCCGCCGGTAAACAGGAACGGCAGGAACGTCATGGTCGCCACCATGGCGTTGGGCAGGATGTGCCGGAACATGATGATGCCATTGGACAGGCCCAGCGCCCGGGCTGCGCGGACATACTCGAGGTTGCGCCCGCGCAGGAACTCGGCACGCACCACGTCCACCAGGTTCATCCAGCTGAACAGCAGCATGATGCCCAGCAGCCACCAGAAATTCGGTTGCACCAGGCTGGACAGGATGATCAGCAGGAACAGCACCGGAAGTCCGGACCAGATCTCGATAAAGCGCTGCCCCAGCAGATCCACGCGGCCCCCATAGAAACCCTGCACGGCACCGGCCGCGACCCCGATGATGGACGAGATGATCGTCAGCGTCAGGGAAAACAGGATCGAAATGCGAAAGCCGTAGATGACCCGCGCCACCACGTCGCGTCCCTGGTCATCGGTGCCCAGCCAGTTTTCCCCGGTGGGGGCAGATGGCGCGGGCGTCGGCAGGTCGTAATTGATCGTGTCGTAACTGAAGCGTATCGGCGGCCAGAGAATCCAGCCCCGGGCTTCGATCAGCTCAGTGACGAATGGATCCTTGTAATCGGCATCGGTTTCGAACTCGCCGCCAAACACGGTTTCCGGATAGTCCTTGAGCACCGGTGTGTAAAACTCACCGTCGTAGCGCACCAGCAGGGGCCGGTCATTGGCGAGCAATTCGGCAAACAGCGTCAGCAGCACCAGGAAGGTGAGTATCCACAGCGACCAGTAGCCACGCCGGTTGGCGCGAAACTGCGACAGGCGCCGCTGGTTGATCGGGGAGAGCGCCACGCTTACTGCTCCCGGCTGGTGAAATCGATCCTCGGATCGACCAGTACATAGGTGACGTCACTGATCAGTTTCAGGAAGAGTCCGATCAGCGTGAAAATGTAGAGTGTGCCGAAGATGACCGGGTAATCCCGGTTCAGAACCGCTTCAAACCCCAGCAGACCAAGCCCATCGAGAGAGAAGACCACTTCGATCAGCAGGGCGCCGGTGAAGAAGATGCCAATCAGTGCGGCCGGCATTCCGGCGATGATCAGAAGCATGGCGTTGCGGAACACGTGGCCGTAGAGCACCCGGTTCTCGGTCAGGCCCTTGGCACGGGCGGTGAGCACGTATTGCTTGTTGATCTCGTCGAGGAATGAATTTTTCGACAGCATGGTCAGGGTGGCGAAACTGCTGACCAGGGAAGCCAGAACCGGGAGAGTGATGTGCCAGAAATAGTCGCCGATCTTGCCCAGCAGGCTCAGTTCATCAAAGTTGGGTGAGGTCAGGCCGCGCAGCGGGAACCAGCTGAAATAGGTGCCCCCGGCAAACAGCACGATCAGCAGGATGGCGAACAGGAAATTCGGAATGGCGTAGCCGATGATAACGATGGAACTGCTCCAGACATCAAAGCGGCTCCCGTGTCGAACCGCCTTGCGGATGCCCAGCGGTATCGAGATCAGGTAGGTCAGCAGGGTGGTCCACAGACCCAGCGAGATCGACACCGGCAGCTTCTCAATGATCAGTTCAGTGACCGTGCGGTCGCGAAAGAAACTCTCGCCAAAGTCGAAGAACAGGTAATTGCGCAGCATGGTCAGCAGGCGTTCATGGGCGGGCTTGTCGAAGCCGTAGAGTTTCTCGATGCGTTCAATCAGCTCGGGGTCCAGCCCCTGCGCGCCGCGGTAAGAGCCGCTGCCGCCACTGCTGCCGGCGCTGACTTCGGACTGGGTGCCGCCGCCAAAGCGTGCGCTGGCGCTGACATCCAGCCCCTGCATCTGGGCAATGGTCTGCTCCACGGGGCCGCCAGGCGCTGCCTGCACAATGATGAAGTTGATGATCATGATGCCCAGCAGGGTGGGGATCATGAGCAACAGGCGGCGCAGGATGTATACGGACATGGTGTTCTGAATCTACTTTTTCAGGGTGCCGCGCGCTGCTTCCAGGGCGCGGTCTTTCTGCGGATCAACCCACCAGGTCATGAATCCGAGTTCCTGTCGCGGCGCGATCGCCGGGCGCGAAAACCGATCCCAGAAGGCGATGCGATGCGAACGGATATGCCATTGCGGGATCACGTAATGATTCCACAGCAGTACCCGGTCGAGCGCACGGCTGCGGGTGACAAGGTCTTCGCGGGTGCGGGCGGCAATCAGTTTTTCGACCAGCGTGTCCACCGCGGGATTGCGGATGCCAATCACGTTGCGCGAATCGGGGCGGTCGGCGTACTCGCTGCCCCAGAAGATGCGCTGTTCATTGCCGGGTGAGTTCGACTGCGGAAAGCTGAACACGACCATGTCGAAATCATACTCGCGCAGGCGCGAGATGTACTGATTGATATCGACCATGCGTTGTTCAACCTGCACGCCGAGCTTCTCCAGGTTTTGCACGAAAGGGTGTGCCACGCGCTGGAAGGCCGCGTCATACATGAGCATCTCGAACTGCATGGTCCTGCCGTCGGCCTGCTGGGTCAGCTTGCCGTCCCTGATGTGCCAGCCGGCTTCGCGGAGCAGTTTCAGTGCGCGGCGCAGGTTGTTGCGAATATTGCCTGAGCCGTCCGTTGTGGGCGCCACGTAGGGGGTGGTGAACACCTCGGGCGGAATCTGCTTGCGCAGGGGCTCAAGCAGTTCCAGTTCCGCCCGCGAGGGCAGTCCCGAAGAGGCCAGCTCCGAATTCGAAAAGTAGCTTTGGGTGCGGGTGTACTGGCCGTAAAACAGGTTGGCATTGGTCCACTCGAAATCGAAGGCATGCGCCAGCGCATAGCGTACCCGACGGTCGCTGAACTGTTCGCGCCGGGTATTGAATGCATAGCCCTGCATGCCGGTCGGGTTGTCATGGTCAATCAGTTCTTTGCGGAGCAGGCCCTTGTTCACGGCCGGGCCGGTGTAGGCAGTGGCCCACAGCTTGGAATTTCCTTCCTCGCGGAAATCGTACTCACCGGCCTTGAAGGCCTCCAGTGCGACGGTCTGGTCTCGGTAGTAGTCATAGGTGATACGGTCGAAGTTATTCTGTCCGCGATTGACGGGCAGGTCGCGACCCCAGTAATCCGCGACGCGCTCGTAGGTCACGCTGCGTCCGGCCGAGCCGGAGGCGATGCGATAGGGCCCTGAGCCCAGTGGCGGCTCGAGATTGGTGCGGGTGAAGTCGCGGTCTTGCCAGTAGTGTTCGGGCAATACCTGCATCTGGCCGATGATCAGCGCCAGTTCACGGTTGTCCCCCGGCGCGAAATCAAACTGTACGACATGGGTGCTTACGGCGCTGACCTTGCTGACGTTGCCGTAGTATGCGCGGAAAAACGGTTTTCCTTTCTCCATGATCAGGTTGAAGGTGAACACCACGTCTGCCGCCGTGACCGGGTGGCCGTCATGGAAGCGTGCTTCCGGACGCAGGTGGAACCGTACCCAGGAGCGGTCCGCAGGGACTTCGATTTCTGCGGCCAGCAGGCCATACATGGTGAACGGCTCATCGGCGCTGTTGACCATCAGCGAGTCGTAGATATGGGAAATCCCGGCCGCCGCGACGCCCTTGGGAATCAGTGCGTTATACGAATCAAAGCTGCCTATCGTCGCAAGTCGTACGCTGCCGCCCTTGGGGGCGTCCGGGTTCGCATACTCAAAGTGTTGGAACCCGGCCGGGTAGCGGGGCTCGCCGTGCATGGCGATGGCATGGGCGCGCCGGTTTTCTGCCGGCGCCGTGGACGCGCTGATGTCGAGCGCCAGCAGCACCAGGAATGCGGCGATGAGATGTTTCATTGGGCGTTCTTGCTCCACCAGTTTTCAAAACCGAGCCGGTACGGCGGCTGCGTTTCGGGTCGGCCGAACTTGTCCCAGTACGCCACGCGGTGATAGCCGATGTACCAGTGCGGGATCGAGTAATGCTCCCATAACAGGACCCGGTCGAGCGCCCGCGTGCGGGTGATCAGTGACTCGCGGTCAGGTGCCTGTATAACCAGGTCCACCAGGTGGTCGACCACCGGATTGCGAATGCCGGGCAGGTTGCGGCCGCCGGTCACATTGGCCATCGCGGAATGGAAATATTCCCGTTGTTCCGCACCGGGCGACAACGTCTGCGGCAACACGTACACGGTCACATCGAAGTCGAACTGGTCCAGGCGCCGTTTGAACTGCGTGGTATCCACACTGCGTATGACAGTCTCAATGCCAGCGCGTTCCAGGTTCCTGGTCCAGGGCTGGATCAGCCGTGCGGTGCTCTGTTGGTAGATCAGCACCTCGAAGCGAAATGGCTCGCCTGTTTCAGCGTTTACCAGTTTCCCTTTGACGTTTTTCCAGCCTGCTTCCCGTAACAGGCGCAGCGCACTGCGTAACTGCGGCCGGATATTGCCGGAGCCATCGGTACGGGACAGTTGAAAGGGCTTGGTGAACAACTCTGCTGGCAACTGGTCGCGGAACGGTTCCAGCAGCGCCCGTTCTGCGGCGCTGGGCTTGCCGGACGCGGCCATTTCCGAGTTGGGGTAGTAGGTCTCCGCGCGCGTGTAGGCGTCGCTGAAAATATTGCGATTGGTCCATTCGAAATCAAACAACATGCTCAGGGCCTCGCGGGTGCGCCGGTCCTGGAAGGGTGCGCGTCGCATGTTGAAGAAAAATGCCTGCGATCCCTGGGCAATGCGGTTGGGTATCTCGGCCTTGATGATGCGACCATCCCGCACTGCCGGATGGTCGTAAGCGCTTTTCCAGTTCTTGGAGATGTACTCCAGGTGGATGTCATAGGCGCCGGCCTTGAATGCTTCCAGTGCCACGGTCAGGTTCTTGTAGAAATCGACGCGTACCCGGTCGAAATTATGCCGTCCGCGGCTCACCGGCAGGTCGCGCCCCCAGTAGTCGGCTACCCGTTCCATGACAAAATGCTGCCCGCTTTTGACATCGGTAACACGGTAGGGCCCGCTGAGTAATGGCGGCTCCACGCTGGCGGTGTCGAACTTGCGGCCCGACCACCATCTTTTACTCAGCACCGGCAGATCCCCGGCGCGCAGGGGCATCATGCGGTTGTCTTCCCCATCAAAGGAAAACCGGACCCGGTGCGGCGAGAGTTTTTCAACCGTCGCGACGTCGCGGTAGATATTCTGGTAACGCGGGTGTCCCTCGCGCATCAGGATGTCGTAGGAGAAGACCACGTCATCTGCCGTGATCGGCGAGCCGTCGTGGAATCGTGCTTCGGGTCGCAGGTTGAAAATCACCCAGCTGCGGTCCGCCGGGTACTCCAGGGTTTCTGCTATCAGTCCATAGGAGGATTGTGCCTCGTCGCCGGATCCGAGGTAGCTGCCGGCCCCGACCATAAGGGTCTCATTCAGTTCGGTAAATCCGTATGCGTAGAGTCCCGGGCTGTTGAACGGAGCGCTGCCCTTGAGGGTGTACGGGTTCAGGCTGTCGAAACTGCCGTGACCCATCAGGATCACGCTGCCGCCCTTGGGTGCATTCGGATTGACGTAATCAAAGTGGGTGAAGTCGGGCGGATACTTGAGGTCGCCATGCAGCGCGATGCCGTGTGCGCGGATGACATCATCCGCAAAGACGGGTGAAGCCGGCAGCAACGCCAGGCTCATGAGTACGCAGAAAATTCGAAAGTTTGGCAATGATTACATTCCGGACCGGGGCCGGCATAAAACTAACAGGATGCCGCGTTGGGGGAAAGCGGCCCGGCTCAACTATATTACAAGCATCTGGACGCAGGAGTGGTACGTGGAAGAACCGGAACGGAAGCTGGCGAAGAAGTCGTTACAGGAATGGACCCAGCAACTCTCCGATCGCGAGATGCCGGCGTTGGCATCGGTGGTTCAGGAACTCAACGCGCTGACCAGTAACCGGGATTCCATCGCCAACCAGCTTGCGCAGGTCATCCTGCGTGATCCCAACCTGGTGACCCAGGTTCTCAAGGTCGCCAATTCCGTGCATTACAGCCGCGGCAATCCGGCCATCACCACCATCAGTCGGGCGGTTGTGACCATCGGCTTTGAGCCCATCAAGGAAATCTGCATCTCCATCGCGCTGGTGGAGAACCTGGTCGGCAAGAAACCGGACCAGGATCTGCTCGAGATCATGGCCAACTGCTTCCATGCCGCCATGCAGTCCAAGAACCTGGCGACCAAGATGAACGACAGCGGCAAGGAGCAGGTTTTCGTAACCTCGCTGCTGATGCATGTCGGGGAACTGGCCTTTTTTTCCGGTGGCGGACCCTACGTGGAAAAGGTGCAGGAATTGATGGAGGAAGAAGGCATCAGCCGCGAGGAAGCCGGTCGTCGTGTACTCGGTTTTCCGTTTTCGGAGTTGTCGAAGTCACTGGCCAGGAACTGGCATTTCGGCGACATGATCAGCAGCGCGCTGTCCGGCTCCGTCAAGAATGCCGACAAGAGTGTGCAGGCGGTGCTGTTTGGAGAACGGGTGAGCAAGCTGGCGCAGTCCGGCTGGGATGATCCGGGCTTTGATCCGCTGGTGCGCGACCTGGTTGATTTTACCGGCATGAAACCGGAGGACGTGCGCAAGGCCCTGCGGGACAATGCCGAGGAGGCCGCCAGGGTGGCGATTACCTATGGCGCGAACAAGGTCTGCTCTTTCATACCCAGTGGCCGTGAGCCCGAGAAGAAAAAAGTGGCGGAGGCAGCGCAGGTCAAGGTGCGGGAGCCCATGCAGCCGGATTCGGCGCTGCAACTGGAGATTCTGCGCGAGATGTCCACCATGGTGAGCGAGCGGGTGGATATCAACCAGCTGTTCCAGACGGTACTGGAAGGCCTGCACCGCGGCATCGGACTGGAGCGCGTCGTGCTGGCGCTGGCCAATCCCAAGATCGGAAAACTGCAATGCAAATACGCGCTCGGAGATGCGCGCGAAGTGTGGCAGACCCGCTTTGCGTTTCTCTGCACGCAGGATGCGGAGAATGTCTTCGCCTGGATGATGCACAAGCATCCGCAACCCATCCGCCTGCGCAAGGGAAAAGACGGGGAACTCTGGGAGCGCGTGACGCCGGAAATCGGAGCGGTATGCGGCAAGCTGCCATGCTTTGCCGCACCATTGCGGATTGGTCAGCGTAGTGTCGGTATCATTTATGCCGATTCCGGAACCCACGGACGGGAACTGGCGGATGCGGATTTTTCCGCGTTCCAGCACTTCGCCATGCAGACCAATATGTGTCTCGGCAT
Organism: Pseudomonadales bacterium; assembly: GCA_041623535.1. GTDB lineage: Bacteria > Pseudomonadota > Gammaproteobacteria > Pseudomonadales > JBFGWM01 > JBFJWR01. The sequence continues at coordinate 12,357 of JBFJWR010000013.1, read as the reverse complement.
GCTGAGCGCGGGTCGCTGACGGGACGTTAACAGGTCGCTGCGCAACGTCAGTTGCCGGTCTCGCCCTGCGCGTCGGCCAGGAAGCCGTTACTCAGTCCACGAACAGCGTGAGTTGCTGGCCGGGTTTCAGATAACGCTTGCTGTGCAGTGCATTCCAGTTGCGGATGTCTGCCACCCGTACCTGGAAGCGACGGGCAATGGTCCACAGGGAATCCCCGCCCCTTACCTGGTAGCGCATCCGGCGCTTGCCGCTGGCCTGGCTGCTGCCAGCGCGTCCCGCGTTGCTGGAGACTTTCCGGACCCTGATCTTTTGCCCCGGGCGCAGGATCTGCGAGCTTTTCAGCCCGTTCCAGCGCGCAAGTTCCGGCACGCTGACCTGGTAGCGGCGGGAGATTGTCCAGAGACTGTCACCGCTACGCACCGTGTAGGTGGTCACTGCCTTGTGACGCTTGCGCTTTTTGACGGTGCGCACGAACGGGTTGTTGGCCGGGATGCCGCTGCTCGCGCTGTCGACGCCGGCGACCGGAATGGTCAGCTGCTGGCCGGGTTTGATCAGGTTGCCGTTCAGGCTGTTACTGGAGCGCAGCGCGGCAGTCGATACCGAAAACTGCTGGGCAATGCCTGACAGGGTGTCCCCACGTTCCACTTCGTACTGCTGCCAGGACAGGGCTTTCACTTCCGGCAGGGTGTCCAGGCCGCTACGTACATCCTCGGCGCTGTCACCGGGTACCACCACGCGGTGGGGTCCTTTCGGTGGCGTGGCCCAGCGCGTATAACCCGGGTTGAGGTGGTACAGCTCATCCATGGTGATGCCGGCCAGCCGGGCAATTTCCGCCAGCGCCACGGGACGGCCGGTTTCCACGACCTCGAAGGCAGGCTGGTTGTCGATTGGCAACCAGTGCACGCCGTGTTCTTCCGGAGCCTTCACCAGGCGTGAAAGCGCCAGCAGCTTGGGTACATAGGCGCTGGTTTCGCGGGGCAGGGACAACGACCAGAAATCGGTCGGCAGTCCTTTCCGGCGATTGCTTGCCACCGCGCGGGCGACACGCCCCTCGCCCGAATTGTAAGCCGCCAGTGCGAGCATCCAGTCATCAAACTGGCCATGCAGTTTTTCCAGGTAGTCGAGCGCAGCGCGGGTTGATTCGAGCACATCGCGACGCCCGTCGTACCACCAGTCCTGGCGCAGGCCGTAGACTTTTCCGGTGGAGCCGATGAACTGCCACATGCCGACCGCGTTGCTGCGTGATACTGCGTACGGATTGAAGGCGCTTTCCACGATGGGGAGCAGGGCGATTTCCATCGGCATGCCGCGGGCTTCGATTTCTTCCGTGACATGGTGCAGGTACAGGGCTGCCCGACCTGCGCAACGATCGAGGTATTCCTGGTGCCGGGAGAACCAGCGCAATTCCTTCAGTACCTCGGACTCGGTCAGCGCGTGATCCAGGGCCATGCCGTCGCGCACCCGGTCCCACAGGTCGCCGGCGGCCGGGTCGATGACACTGTCCTGCCGCTCAGCAACATGACGGGCCGGGGCTTCCGGCCGGATCGCGGGGCGCTTCGGTGCCGGTATCAGATGGCCCTGGTGGGATGGCGACGGGTGGCGGGCTGTCTGCTCGCGCCCCGACTCGGGAATCAGGGACTGGCAGGCTGACAGTGGCAGCAGCATCAGCAGGGCCGCGCTACGCAGTGTGAGCCCGGGCTGCCGGCCGCGCGCCGTCACGAAGGGGGTGTCGTCATGATGATTGATCACTGGGGGGCGAATCCTGTCGCGTTATTATTTTTCCTGCCGGTAATACTACAAGAAAGTTTTTGCTGACGCCCCTGCAGATGCCTGTATTAAACGACTGCCGGGAGCCGGTTCTTTTCAGAAACGGTCTTTCCAGGCGCGCACGGTGGCGAAAACGTCCACGGCGGTGGCGGTTGGCGGCAGGCCGCGGCTGATGGCCGACCTGCGCACGGCATCTGCCTCGCTACGCAGGAACGGGTTGGTGGCCAGTTCCTCGCCGATGCTGCAGGGCAGGGTCGGCCGGCCCTGGTCCCGGCGCTGCCGGCACCGGGCAGTACGTGCCTGTATTTCCGCGTTGTCCGGCTCCACGGCTGCGGCGAAGGCCAGGTTGGCCAGCGTGTACTCGTGGGCGCAGTGGAGCAGTGTTTCCGGGGGCAGTGCGGCCAGCAGGGCCAGCGAGGCGTGCATTTGCACGGGGGTGCCTTCGAATAGCCTCCCGCAGCCGGCCGCGAACAGGGTGTCGCCGCAAAACAGCAGGGGGGGCTGATGCCCCGCAAACAGGAAACAGATGTGATCCAGGGTGTGGCCGGGGGTGGCCAGTACCTCAACCTCATATCCCAGCAGGGAAAACCGGTCACCATGGCCGAAATGATCCGTCAGGCGCCGGATGGAAGGGTTCTGCGGGCCAAGGACGGGGATGTCACGCGCGGCCAGCAAGGCGTCCAGGCCGCCGGTGTGATCCGGGTGATGGTGCGTGATCAGGATGCCATCCAGGGACCGCCCCTGTGCCGCGAGTGCCGCCTCCACGGGCACCGCATCGCCGGGGTCCACCACCCAGGTCTGTCCGGGGTCTGTCTCATGCAGCATCCAGATGTAATTGTCCTGGAATGCCGGAATGGGGGTGATCTCGATCATCGCTACGCTGCGGGCCTGTTGTCCGGTCTCCAGTGTTGCATAATGGGATGCATGACGCATCGTCGGGCCAGACCATGAAACGACCCTGGATACGGCAGGAACCCTGCGAGCCGGGTTACCTGGCACCCGCAGCTGAAAACTGGGCGGACACCCTGCTTGGCGGGTCCCTGCTGGCTGCCGAGCAGCAGATGCTGGACGCGATCCTGCCGGAAATATTTGGTTATCGCCTGGTACAGCTCGGGATCAGCCCGGCGCTGCAGCTGTATGCCGGGAGTGACGCTGGGCATCGTTTTGCGGTCAGCCCGGCGCATCCGGAACCGCCTCCGGCAGCGGTGCCCGGGTACCTGTGCAGCGAAGTGCACGACCTGGCCCTGGCGGGCGAAAGCGCCGACATCCTGCTACTGCACCACGTGCTCGATTTTGATGCCGACCCGCACGCGGTATTGCGTGAATCTGCGCGGGTGCTGATTTCCGGCGGTACCGTGATCGTGGTGGGGTTCAATCCGTGGAGCCTGTTCGGCCTGCGCAATACACTGCACGAGAACGCCTTCCCCTGGTTTGGCGCATTCATCAGCCCGGGCCGCTTGCGGGACTGGATGAACCTGCTGGACCTGCACCCGCAGAGCCTGGAATTCGGTTACTATCGCCCGCCGCTGGATCATTCCGGCATCCTTGCCGGTTTGCAATGGATGGAGCGGGCCGGGAACCGGCTGCGCCTGCCATTGGGCGGTTTTTACATCATGACGGCGCGCAAGCATCCGGTGGGAATGACCCCCCTGCGGCCACGCCTGACGCGTCGCCGGCTGCTGGTGCCGGGTATGAAACCTACATTTGGAGATACACGTCTTGGAGCAAACCGTAGAAATCTTCCCTGATGGCGCCTGCCGGGGTAATCCGGGTCCGGGTGGCTGGGGTGTGCTGATGCGCTATGGCGGCGTCGAGAAGAGCCTCTGCGGTGGCGAAGAGGGTACGACCAACAACCGGATGGAACTGCGCGCAGCCATCGAGGGCCTGGCGGCGCTCAAGCGCAACAGCAAGGTGGTCGTGACCACCGATTCAGAGTACGTCCGTCGCGGCATTACCGAGTGGATCACCGGCTGGAAAAGCCGTGGCTGGAAAACCGCGGCGCGCAAGCCGGTCAAGAATGTTGACCTGTGGAAGCAGTTGGATGAACTGGCTGCGCAGCACCAGGTGGAGTGGCGCTGGGTTCGGGGCCACACCGGTCACCGGGAAAACGAGATCGCCGATGCGCTGGCCAACCAGGGCATCGACGAAATGCGGACCGAGCGCAGCTGACATGCGGCGGGTCGTGCTCGATACCGAAACCACCGGCCTGGAGCCGGAACAGGGCCACCGGATCATCGAAATCGGGTGCGTCGAGATTCTCGACCGGCGGCTGACCGGGGCCACCTGGCACCGCTACCTGAACCCGGAACGGGACATCGACGCGGGTGCGTCCGAGGTGCATGGCCTGACCCGCGAGGATCTCGCAGACAAGCCGGTTTTCGCCGATATCGCCGACGAGTTGATGGATTTCCTGCGCGGTGCCGAGTTGATCATCCATAACGCCAGGTTTGACGTCGGATTCCTCGATCACGAATTGCAGATGCTGGGCGGCAAACGGGGCCGGATTGAAGATCACTGCACCGTGGTGGATACGCTGGACAAGGCGCGGGCCAAGCATCCCGGGCAAAGAAACTCGCTGGATGCCCTTTGCAAACGGTACGACGTCGATAACACGCACCGGGTACAGCACGGTGCGTTGCTGGATGCCCAGATCCTGGCCGAGGTCTACCTGCGCATGACCGGCGGGCAGGTGGGGCTGCTGCTGGCCGCCGAGGATGCGGATCAGGACTGGCGCACCGGTGACCGGCAGCGTCCGTCGCTGGCTGAATTGCCCAGGCCACCGGTGCGACGCGCCAGCGCGGCGGAACTGACGGCACACCAGGAATACCTCGCGGGACTGCGCGAGGCGGCCGGCGGTCGTTGCCTGTGGGATCCGGCCGAACCGGAACCCGCAGAAGCGACAGATTAGAATTCCGCCCGCGGGCTACAACAGGAAGCGCACGGCCAGGAACCCGACGATCGTCAGGACGATGGTGTAAGGCAGCGCCGCCTGCATCGTTGTCGGCATGGATGCCTTCCCGTTCTCGGATCACTGTTCTGAATGCTAAGGTATTAGATCGCAATCGTTTTTTTGCCAATCGGGGTCTTTGTCTCCGACTCCGGGGTGCCCACAACAGCCTTGCGCCGTGGGGCCACTGTCGGCAACATTGCGCATTGTTAACGTCGCGTGATTGCAACAGGAACGCCCATGGTCGATGTCACCGTAATCCAGTCTCTCGCCATAGTCCGGGATGAACTCGAGGCAACCCTGGGCCAGATCGAGTCCTACCTGGAAACCTTCATCGCCGACCGGACCACTCCCGAGCACATCGAGAAATGCCTGGAGCCACTGGACCAGGTACGCGGGGTATTCAAACTGATTGATCTGCCGGGCTGTGAGATGCTCGCCCAGGAACTGCTGGAAAGCTGCAAGACAGTGGATGTGGCGCGGGACGGTGATGCCGAGGGCAGGAAGGCCAATGATGCCTGCCTGGCGGCGCTCAGCAGTGGTGTATTCGTCCTGCTCCGTTATATCGACTTTGTCGGCAAGTATCAGCGCCTGATTCCGACCCTGCTGGTTCCGGCCATCAATGACGTGCGCAAGGCGCGCGGATCAGCCGGCATTTCCGAAAGCCATTTCTACACCATCAATACCGATATCTCGTCTCCGGCGGCCGGGCCACTGGTGCCGGCCGGGAAACTGGGGCCGGCGGCCAAGCGACTGCGGCAGATGTACCAGGTCGGATTGCTGGGCATTCTGCGCGGACAGGATCCGGCCATGAGCTTGCAGATGATGTCGCGGGCCGTGGAACGGGTCGACCGGTTCACCCGTGGCCACCCGGTGTCCCGCCTGTGGTGGGTCGCGGCCGCGGGCCTGGAGTCCATGCAGCGCGAAAAAATGGAGGTCACGCCGCTGCGGCGCAACCTCGTAACCATGCTGGAGCGCTTTCTGAAGAACCTCGTGTACAAGACCGATGAGGCCCTGCAGGAAGCACCTCGCGATGCCCTGGTGCGCGAATTCATCTACCTGTGTGCGCTGGCCGAAGATCCCGGCCCGAAGGCCCAGGAAGTGCTGACAGCCGTCGGCGGTATCGACCTGGGCTTCAATGAGCGCACGCTGGCGGAAGAACGCAAGCGCCTGTCAGGGCCGGGCGGCGCAGTGCTGCGTACCATGGCCGGCGCGGTCAAGGAAAAAATCGGCAAGGTGAAGCAGAGCATCGACCAGACGGCGCGCGATGGGAACGACACCGAGCACGGCGTGCTGATTGAACAACTGGAAGAGATCCGCGAATCGCTGGGCATGCTGCAACTGGAAAAAGCCCAGCAGTTGCTGGCGGGCCAGGTGGAAACCATCCGTGGCTGGCAGGAATCCGGTCAGCCACCGGGCAACGAGGACCTGTCACGGGTGGCCGAAGTATTGCTGTACCTGGACAGCGCGGTCACCGCGCTGGAAAACGAAGACGGGGGACTGGCGCAGTCGGTGCTCGATGATGCCGACGCGTTGATTGCCCCGTCCCAACTCGATGACGCCACTGCCGCGGTGGTCAAGGAGATCCAGTCCGGCCTCGGCCAGGCCAAGCATGCCCTGATGGACTTCATGGGCGGTGACTGGGATGCCGCCCACCTGGAATCGGTACCGGGTGCGCTGGACGGTGTGCACGGTGGCCTGATGGTGTTGGGGAAGATGCGTGGCAGCCAGGTGGCAGTCGCGAGCCGCAAGTACATTGCCGAGCAGTTGATTGAAGCCAGGGTGCAGCCGGATCAGGCGGCACTGGACGCTTTGGCCGATGCGCTCGCCAGCCTCGAGTATTACGTGGACGGCCTGGGCAATCGCAAGGGAATGGGCGAAACCATCCTCGATGTGGCTGAAGATAGCCTCAGGGAACTCGGGTACGCCACCCAATAGCCTATATTTCAGTCTTTCGAACAAGTTGTTGTCGGGAGACGAGTCATGCCCACGAGATCCCTGCCATTTCTGGCGCTATCCGTATTGTTGCTTTCCGCCTGCGGCGATTCCGCAGATGCACCGGATGCCCAGGGCCATACGGTGCCAACCAGCGCCACGCAGAAGGCCAACAAGGCGATTGCCGGACAACTGCCGTTTGCAGATGACAGCGATTTTCGCCAGGCGCGCCGCGGCCTGATCGCCAGTGACCCGAAACTGCAGGTCCTGGGGCCGGAAGGCGAACTGATCTGGGACATGCCCGGTTTCAGTTTCATCCAGGGCGAGGCGCCGGCCAGCGTCCATCCCAGTCTCTGGCGGCAGGCCAGCCTCAATAACATCCACGGCCTTTTCAGGGTCACGCCGGGCGTGTACCAGTTGCGTGGTTACGACCTGTCGAACCTGACCATTATCGAGGGCAAAACCGGTTGGATCCTCGTCGATCCACTGACCACCAAGGAAACTGCGGCACGTGCGATGGCATTCGCCCGCCAGCACCTCGGAGACAAGCCGGTCCGCGCCATCATCTTCACCCACAGTCACATCGATCACTTTGGCGGTGTGCTCGGCGCGGTGACCAGTGAGCAGGCGCGGAAGGAGGGCATCCGCATTATCGTGCCTGAGGGTTTCATGGCCGAGGCGACCAGCGAGAACGTGCTGGCCGGGGTCGCCATGACCCGCCGCTCCATGTTCATGTATGGGAAACGACTCGCGCGATCCGAGCGCGGGCACGTCGACACCGGGCTGGGCAAGCATCCGCCATACGGTTCCGTGAGCTTACTGCCGCCCACCGAGATCATCGGTCGCACCGGTCAGGAACTCGACATCGACGGTGTGCGCTTCGTGTTCCAGTACGCACCCGAGTCCGAGGCGCCAGCCGAACTGACTTTTTACCTGCCGGAAAAGAAAGCGTTCAGTGGTGCCGAGGTGGTGTCACGCAATATGCACAACCTCTACACCTTGCGTGGTGCCAAGGTGCGGGACGCGCTGAAGTGGGTGCATTACATCGACGAAATGATCGATCTGTACCGTGATGCAGAGGTGTATTTTGCCAGCCATCACTGGCCGATCTGGGGGCGCGAGAACATCGGGCATTTCCTTGAATCGCAACGTGATACCTACAAGTACATTCATGACCAGACCCTGCGGCTGGCCCTGCAGGGCCTGACACCGCGCGAGATCGCGGAAGAACTGGAGCTGCCGGAGACCCTGCGCAACACCTGGTCGAGCCGTGGTTATTACGGCACGCTGAAACACAATTCCAAGGCGGTGTATCAGCATTACTTTGGCTGGTACGACGGCAACCCCGCCAACCTGGATCCCCTGCCGCCGGTGCAGGCGGGTGAGCGGTACGTGGACCTGGCCGGTGGTGCCGACAGCATGCTGGAGAAAGCCCGGGAGGCGTTTGCGGAGGGCGAGTACCGCTGGGTCGCAGAGATGCTCAATCACCTGGTGTTTGCAGACCCTGACAACGACGACGCAAAGGCATTGCTGGCCGAGGCCTATGACCAGTTGGGTTACCAGTCCGAATCCGGACCCTGGCGCGACGTGTACCTGTCTGGCGCTTTCGAACTGCGCCATGGGGGACCCAAAAAGGGCTTCAGTCTGGCAACCGCGCGCGACATGATCGGCTACATTCCCATGCCCCGTTTCCTCGATGCCATGGCCGCGCGGCTCAATGGCCCGGATGCAGCGGGCAAGCATATGAATGTGAACCTTGTCATCACCGACCTGGATGAGACCTACCTGTTAACGCTGAACAATTCGGTGATGCACTACCGGCGCCTGCCGGAACCGGACCCGGAAGCCGATGCGACGCTGAAACTCACGCATGACCTGTATCTGAAAATGGCGATCGGAACGGCGGGACTACGCGACACGCTGTTCTCCGGTGACCTCGATATCGACGGATCGCGGCTGGACCTGTTGCGCTTCTTCTCGCTGTTCGAGAAGCCCACGGGCGATTTCAATATCGTGACGCCATGAGCGGCCTGTCGGTCCGGGTTTCATGGTGGCCGCTGTGCGGTCATGGCGGCCAGGAGAAGGGGAACAGCGCATGAATGATGTGGTTCAGGAGCGGCGTGATGATGTGGTAGCGATAAGTTGGAACCGCCCGGATGCGATGAACGCGCTGACGCCCGCCATGCTCACCACTGCCGGTGACATGGTGACGACTGCCGCTGCCGATACATCGGTACGCGTGATCGTGCTGACCGGTACCGGGCGGGCCTTTTCCGCGGGTGTCGATCTCAAGGCACTCGGGAGCATCACGCTGCGGGGTGGATCGGTGGGGGACGTGCTCGACATCCCGGCACGCCGCCTGATCCGCGCCATTGAGACGGCTCCGCAGCCGGTCATTGCGCAGGTCAACGGACACTGTTTCACCGGCGCGCTGGAAATTGCCCTGGCCTGCGACCTGTTGGTCATGGCCGAGGAAGCGTCCCTGGGGGATACCCACGCCAAGTGGGGTCTGCGCCCGACCTGGGGCATGAGTCAGCGCCTGCCGCGCCGCGTCGGCTGGCAGCGAGCCCGGGAACTCACCTACACGGCACGTACCGTGCGTGGGCCGGAAGCACTCGCTTTGGGCCTGGCCTGCCAGGTGGTGCCCGCTGCTGAACTGGATAGCGCCGTTGCCGCGCTCTGTGCGCAGATCCGGGCCAACAGCCCGCAGGCGATCGCTGCCAGCAAGGACTTGTACCGGGCTACGGAAAGTGTGAATCTGGATGATGGCCTGGCTTATGAAGCCGGGGCCGAGTACCAGATTGACGACAGCCACGAACGCCTGGCCGAGTTTCTGCACCGCGACTGATCCGATTCAGCAGCGGTTCAGCGTCTGGTTGCGAATATATGCCCAGATCAATCACAAACGAGGATCGAATCTGATGGACAAGTCGATGATTATTGGCTCCCTGATGGGTGCAACGGTAGTGACGGCCGGCGGTGCAGGCGCACTGGCCATGAAACAGAACGGTACTCTGAGCATGCCCAGCCTGGGCCTTTCAGGTCCCACCTATGCCGAAGTGGTACAGGTTGAACCGGTACAGGAAACCGTGCGCAAGCCGCGCCAGGAATGCCACAACGAGGTGGTGACCTACCAGCAGCCGCCGAAGGACCAGCACAAGGTCACCGGGACGGTGATCGGCGCGGTCATCGGTGGCGTGGTCGGCAACCAGATCGGCGGTGGTAACGGCAAGAAACTGGCCACCGTGGCCGGTGCGGCAGCCGGTGGTTACGCAGGTAACCAGGTGCAGGGCCAGATGCAGGCCAACAACACCTACCAGGTGAACGAGCAGCGTTGCGAAACGAAGTACGATGTCAGCCAGAAAACCATTGGCTATGACGTGACGTACAAGTTCAAGGACAAGCAGGAAACCATCCGCATGGACCAGAAGCCGGGTGACCGCCTGCAAGTGGATGCCGAGGGCAAAATCGTTCTGGACAAGGACGCGAAACCGGAAGCCTGAGTCGCGATCGACGCCACATCGGCGTAAGTGCACAGCGGGGCGCGGAACAAAATGTTCCGCGCCCCGTTTTTTTATGGGAGTGAGAAAGCAGGCTCGCCGCAGCGGGTTACCGCAGTTCTTCTGGCAGCGGGTAGTGTTCCATGATGTAGCCGAAACAGTCCTGCGCGATGACGCGCGTATCAGGGGTCAGCATGGCCAGGACCATCTCGCGCCGGGTTACGATTTTTTCTCCCTGCTGACTGAAGTAGGTATCACTACACGGCCGTCCATCGTTGTCGGTCACCTGCAGCCTGAAATCCGGGCGTTTGCGTCGTGCCAGGCTGACGCCGCAGGGCGCGTCCTGAAAATTGTAGCGGTCCAGGCCGGCCTCGAAACAGCAGTCGGCCTGCCTGTCGTTCGGGTCCATCGTGATGCTCGAACCTTCAGGAATCTTGATGCGCGCCACCGTGTGGTAGACCTCGGTCATGCCGGAGGCTTCCCCCGGCTGGTGAAATCGTTGCAGATGCATCACCTGCTGCAGAAAGTGCACGATCTGGCCGATGCCACTGGTTTCGCCCACCTGTCCGCATTCCAGCGTGACGGACGGGCACAGTGCGGCACAGGCATTGCTGATGACCTCGTGCGGTTCGGTAAAGTACACGGTCACCGGGCTGAACAGGCCGGCAAGATGCAGAAACTCGGGGCCGATGCGGTTGATGCACCCATAGAACGGATTCCGCCCGGTGTTGTTGTGAATGTCGATTGCAGCAAAGGGCCGCATGGAGCGCAGTTGATGCAGAACCTGTGCAGCCATGCGGTGTTCCGGTTGGTCGCCACCGCTCCAGATGCGATTGAAATCGGCCTGTCCGTCGAGCATGCGCACTCCCTCCCGTGCGGCAGCCACGTTGCCAATGAACAGGCAGAGCGTGCGCGGCAGTTGTGCGTGCTGTTCCAGCGCGGTTTTCAGGTATTCCTGCATGGCCAGCAGCCCGGTGGTTTCATTGCCATGCAGCAGCACGGAAACAAACAGCGGCGGCTCGCTGGCGCCAGCGATACGTACCAGGGTCGGTCCCGGCAGAAAGTCTGCGAGGGCTTCGGGCGCTGCGTTCAGCAGGGCGGGGGGCAGTTCGTTGAGTTCATGCAGATCCATGGGCTAGATATTCCATTCGTGGACGGGCAGGTGGCGCTGCTGCTGTTCCAGGCAGGCGCGGGTGAGGGCGTGGAAGTCCGGTCCGTGTCGGGCAATGTAACGTCGCTGCCATTCGGCGCCGGTCTGCCCGGTGGTGACGCGTGGCACGATGATCTCATCCAGGTAGCTGATGATATCGCCGCTATCAAACTGCAGTTCCTGCAGGGCGCAACGTGCGGCCGGCAGGAGCTCCTGCAGCAGCAGGTCGCGGGCGCAGATGCGGCGACCAAACCAGTCCAGTTCCGCCTCCAGTCCGTGTCTTGCGGCACGATAGAAATTATCCCTGGTCACCGCAAACGGGATTCTTGTTTCAGGCGCTTCCGGCAGGGTCTCCAGGTGTCGTTCCAGGCCGCACAGCAACGCGATATTGGCGACCACATCCGGAATCGAGGGTCCGGCGGGAACTGCGCGGACCTCCACGCGCAGGTGCGGCGCGCCTCCTTCCGGCAGGCCAATCAGGGGGCGGTTCCAGCGCCAGATGGTGCCGTTGTGCAGGCGCAGGTGTTGCAGTTCCTCGGCAGGTGCATCCCACAGCACGGGCAGCAGCACCGGTATGCAGTCGCGATTCTCTGCAAACAACTCCATCAGCGAAGCACCGACATGGTGGGAGCCGAACGTCACGCGTTGCACCGCGTTGCCCGCACGGTCATGCCAGGGAGGGACGGCAACCGACTGCTCAAACAGGGGGACCCGCGTTTCCTGCCAGAGCTCGGTTTCAAACAGGTACGGTGAGTTCACGGTTGCCGCCAGCAACGGGGCGGCGGCAATCTGGCAGGCGTTGTATGTCCGTACCGCGTTGCGGGCCGGCATTTGCAGGTGTACCTGCAGCGAAGTGGTCGCCGCTTCCGCCATCACGTCATGGTGATCCATTTCCAGCTGGCAGCGCTCGCCGGAGATGCAGATGTGCAGTGGCCTGCCGCCGCGCAGTCGCAGCACTTCCCGGTTGAGCGCGTGATAGCGCTGCAGGGCGGATACATTGGCCAGGCACAGCTGTTCGTTGGACAGCGTGGGCAGGATGCCGGTCATCAGGGGTACG